>JABXJV010000117.1 GCA_013375355.1 Candidatus Helarchaeota archaeon | reverse complement strand
GTAATAAAAAATGTTGGTCCAAATGTAGAGGTCATAGCAAAGTTTAATGAAGAAATTATAGCGATAAAACAAGATAATATTATAGGAGTAGCTTTTCATCCTGAACTTAGTGGTGATTTAAGACTACATAAATTCTTTTTTGATATGGTTAAAGAGCGAGTTAATAAATAATCTTATTTAAATTTTCAATTAATTAATTTCATGAATCTAAATGACGAAAGATTTTGACTTATATGATATTTTAGGTGTAAATTCGAACGCTAGTGCGGATGAAATCAGGAGTTCATATCGACGTCTAGCCAGAAAATTTCACCCGGATATAAATCCTAACAAGGACGCAGAAGAACGAATTAAGTTGATTAATATTGCTTATGGAGTTCTAAGCGATCCAGTAAAAAGGCAACAATATGATTTTATGAGAAGATACGGTGTCTCAAACAATGTTTACTCAGCAAATTATGGTGAAACTGTTGAATTTAAGAGTCTTTCTGAATTCTTCGAGTTCTTATCAAAAATAGATGATGAAGAATTTGAAAAAATCCTTGATTCCCTTTTTAGTCAACTGTTTCTTAATTTTATAAAAGGCTTATGGGAAATGGGAGATCGATTTAGAAAAAGGATTAGACAAACAATTCAAAATACAGTTAAAAATTTTGAAAAAACAGTAAGAAATTTTTTTGACCTTTTTGGGGGAAGAAGAAGCTAGTTTTATAAATTTTAAATCAACTTATTTTTCTTTTATTTTTTGAAATTTTGCAATAAAAAATCCCTCTGACTCATGTAAGTGTGGAAATAATCTCTTACAATTTTCACAATCCAAATAACCTTTTATTCCGATATGGGGAAGTGCGGGAAGTATCTTAAAATTGGTATATTTCTTTAGAAACCTTTTTACTATTGCCTCATTTTCTTCTATTAAAATTGAGCAAGTTGAATAGACCAATATCCCGTCCTTTTTTACTTGCGAGGCCCCGCTCACCAATAATTTCCATTGTAAATTTGTAAAATTTTTTAATTTTTTAATATTAATTTTCCATCGAGCTAAAGGACGGGAGCCATAGGCACCAGTTCCAGTACAAGGTGGATCAACTAATACACGATCAGCTTTAATTCTTATAGGAATTTTTAGGGAATCAGTTTGAATTAATTCGATATTTTTTATATTTAACAGTTTTAATTTTAGTTTTATTTCCTTTATTCGTCTGAATGACAGATCTAATGCTAATATTTTTCCAGTATTTTTCATAAGTTGAGCAATATGAGTTGATTTACCTCCAGGAGCAGCACAAATATCAAGAATCAATTCATTGGGTTGAGGATCCAAAACATGTGTTACAACTGCAGAAGATTTTGTCTGAATATAATAAAGACCCTTTTTATAGCTTTTAATCCGTGTTACTGGTTTTTTTG
>JABXJV010000116.1 GCA_013375355.1 Candidatus Helarchaeota archaeon | reverse complement strand
ATTACCGCTGTTGAACTTGTCAGTTTTGAAGCATCCGAAATAGATGGAAAAGTCATTATTAAATGGGAAACCGCTTCAGAGGAAAATAATTTAGGATTTAATATCCTTAAAAGCCAGAGAAAAGACGTAGAATTTATCAAAGTAAATGATGCTCTTATTAAGAGTAGTGATGAGGGAATATATAACTTTACCGACAAAGATGTCGAAACCGGCAATACTTATTATTATATACTTCAATCAGTAGATATCACTGGTAAAAACAGGTCGTACCAGACTATCTCGATAACTCTGAAAATACCGCGCCAGTATGCTCTCTATCAGAATTATCCAAACCCATTTAACCCGATTACTAATGTGAAATTTGATATCCCAAAGCAGGAAAAAGTTACACTAAAAATCTATAACATACTCGGTCAGGAAATAAAAACACTTATAGATAAAACCTTAGAACCGGGCTCACACACCGTCCAATGGGATGGAACTAACACGTTCGGACTTAAAGTCGCTTCAGGTATATATATCTATCAGTTAAAAGCAGGAAAATTTATGAAAGCAAAAAAAATGACGCTCATGAAATAGATATGTGGTCATTTTAAAAAAATATAATCCATAAATTGCTGGTTTCGTTTGAATACAGACAATTCCTTATACTAATTTATTACTGTGTATTAGAGACTGCCGAAAAAGTCGAATTTATGGATGTTTTTAAAATATTTTTTAAATATTTTTTTAGATTAAATATTCATTATATATCAAACCTTTGAATATCAGAACTGTTTATAAATATAAAAATGCGAATTTTTTAGGAAAAAAGTTTCAAAATATGATTTTGCTCAGTTTAAAAATAAGTTCTGTATCTTCTTTGCGCTTAAAAATTTATTGTTGCCTTTGCTCATTGCAAAGCCAATCATAAATTTTTCCCCCCGAATACTCGGGGTGAGCTAAAGCTGAACACTACCCTTTCTAATGTTTTAAAAAAGCTAATAAATTCAGGATTAATAATCAGGGAAAGAAAAGGAAACTACTGGTTTATAAGACTAACAAATAAAGGATTTAAGATTGTCAAGAAGGAATTAAATAAAAATCAGCTTAAAAGTCTGATTAATGTTTATACAAAGTAATCT
>JABXJV010000014.1 GCA_013375355.1 Candidatus Helarchaeota archaeon | reverse complement strand
GTACACGCTGCTGGTATCATTCCTTATCGTATATTTAAAGGTGGTGAAGAAGAACCAACAACTACTGCAGATACTTATCTTCAAAGAAATTTATGTCCATTTGCTAGGGCATGTATGGGTTATGCTCTAATGGGACATTACGACTTTTTAGATGGTGTTGCTTCTACTCATACTTGTGATGCAATTCATCGCCTTCCTTATGTGTGGGAGAAGTACGTTAAAAAACCTTTTTTTTTCCAATTAGATCTCCCAAGAGTATTTGAAGGTGGAGCACATAATTATTTTAAGAAAGAGGTAATTCGATTTAAAGGAGCATTAGAACAATTTTCGGGCAACAAAATAACTGATGATAAATTAACAAACTCAATTAAGATCTATAATAAAACTCGTTCTTTGTTAAAAAGAATTTATGAGTTAAGAAAAGCCCATGAACCACTAATATCAGGTACAGACTCAGTTAAAATAGTTCAAGCGGCAATGATTTTAGAAAGAGAAACTTGTAATGAATTACTCGGTGAGCTAAAAAACGAGTTAGAAAAAAATTCTAATGGTCTTAAAAAAGGTCCTAGAATTTTATTTACAGGAAGTATTATTGCGGATGGGGACTATAAAGTGATGGATCTCATCGAACAGCTTGGTGGATTGATTGTTACAGACGACCTCTGCACAGGGTCTAGATATTTTTGGGATTTAGTAGATGAATCTAAAAGTCCAATAGAAGCAATTTCTGAGCGTTATTTTTTCCAAATACCATGCCCAAGGATGAAATCTGTAAAGAAAAGATTAGATCATGTTCTAAATTTGACTAAAGAATTTAAGATTGATGGAGTCATATATTACAATCTTAAATTTTGTGAAACTTTTCAATATGATTATCCAATATTTAAGAAAGAGCTTGAAAAAATAGAAATTCCACTCTTACGTTTAGATACTGATTATTCTGAATTGGATATTGGTCAGTTAAGAACAAGAATTGAAGCATTTTTAGAGATGATATAGAGGTAATAAAATGTTTAATATATCAAAATTAGGAATGAGAAAAGCTATTCAACTAGCAGATGATCAAAAATTTAAGCCTTTGATGGCAAGTTATCTTTTAAATCTTGTTGGATTAGATGAAAATCTCAAATGCAATACCGAAGTGATAAATTTTTTCATCGATCATTTTTATTCGTCTTTTAATGCAAATAAGAATGGAAATATGTTAGCTTGGGTCAACTTGCCTGCCCCAACCGAGATATTTTATGCATTTGATATTATCCCTTTTGCACCTGAACTAATGGCATCATTAAGTTCCACGCTCGGAATTGCTGTAAAGGATTTTGAGATGGCAGAGAGTTATGGTATTTCTAGGGATGCATGTTCCTTTGACAGTCATTTAATCGGTTCCTGTCTTCTTAATACCTCCCCAGAAGCAGATATGCTAGTTTCAACAACTGGCACAGGATGTGATGCTCAAGGTAAATCATTTGAAGTTGCGAGCTACCTTACAGGAATACCCGTCCATCATATGACAACCCCCTATAGAAATAATGATCCAGAAGCAATAGAATATTACAAGGAAGAATTATTTAGACTTATTGACTTTTTAGAGAATTTTACAGGAAAAAAACTCGATTATGAAAAAATAAAAGCTATTGTTAAGGAATCAAATGAAGCTTCAAAATATTTTCGACGTTCATATGAGCTGCGAAAGGCTAGACCAGTCCCAATTGGAGGAATAGAAAGTGTTGCACATTATTCACCAATTACAAATTTATATGGAGACGTGATTAGAACTAAAAATTTTTATAAGTCATTGTGCGATGAAATAGAACAGAGAATCAAAGATAGCGTTGGAGTGGTTGATGAAGATGCGATCCGAATTATGTGGCTTCATTTTCCTCCAATGCATGACCTCGGATTAATTAAGCATATTGAGACTATTGGAGGCATAGTGCTTATTCCAGAGTCTTCTCTTTATGGTGGGGTATGGCGGAAGGAAAAGACGTAATAGATGCCCTAGCAAATAAATACACATCAATGTGGAGTAATGGTGATGCGAACAAGAGGACTGATATCGATTTAAAAATAATAAAAATGCTTGATGTTGATGCAGCAATAAATTTCCTACATTGGGGATGTAAGAACTGCTGTAGTATCGCTACTTTGACTAAAGACACTCTTAATGAAGAAATGGGAATCCCTGTTCTCGAACTTGATGGTGATGTTGTCGATCCTCGAAATTATGCATCAGCTCAAATAAGGACTAGAATTGAAGCCTTTATTGAGATGTTAAAGTAATATCATGAATTACTGATAAAATAAATTTAATAACACTTTTTTTACAATTTAATAAGATTTCAAT
The DNA here is from genome assembly GCA_013375355.1 of Candidatus Helarchaeota archaeon. The sequence goes on along the minus strand of JABXJV010000014.1, from coordinate 1,263 downwards.
CAAACTATATTTGGCGATATTATGCTAGATGAATTTGAAATTATAGATATGCATGTTCACACCTATCCAAATTCTAAAATAGGATTACAAGCTATGCAGGGCACAGGGGTATCAGGAATGACAGGAACAATAGAGGAATTACTTCAGAATATGAAGGATAATATATCTAAAGCTATACAAGTAAATATGACGCCTGTTAGAGAGATGGCCGATGCAGCTTTAAAAAAATTACCTAAAAATTTAACTCCAGCGGAAATGGAAGAAGAAGAAAAGAAAATCTTGGAAAAAATGAAGGGTAGAAATATCAGAAGAAATGATTGGACTTGTGAAATGGCTGACAAATACGAAAAACTTATTGCTTATGTAAGTCTCGACCCTCTTTGTGGTTCTGCAATGGTAACAGAATTGTTAGATAAGGTAAAAAATAGAAATGTATTAGGAATTAAATTACATCCTGGAAATGGACGTTTTTTTCCTAATGATAAAAGTATGTGGTCAGTTTACGAGAAAGCTGTCGAATTAAAACTTCCGATCATTACACATTCAGGAGGATTCATGACTCCAGATAATGTCCAGTATGCACAACCCAAACATTTTATGGAAGTTCTAGAAACTTTTCCCAATCTAATACTAGTTTTAGCACACCTTGGTCTTGGTTTTTATGAAGAGACCCGAACTTTAGCAAAAAAATTTGATAATAATTTATATTTTGATTGTTCAAGAGCAGTTACAAGTGGGAAGATGTGGGGAACTTTAAAAGATGATCAAGCGATCGAACTAATTCGTGAAATTGGAGTAGAACGCGTTATGTGGGGATCTGATTATCCCTGGTGCAACCCAACTAAAGATGCTCTAAAATTAGCTTCAATGAATTTTACAAATGAAGAAAAAATCATGTTATTTGCAGAAAACGCAAAAAATATTTTAAAAATTTAATTATATTCCTACTTTTACATTCTTCTTGGCATTCCTCTTGTCATTAAATTTTCTAAATAATCTCCGAAAAAAATGTCATTAAGTAAATCATAGACTTTTTCTGCATCTTCTTCTTTTTTAAATTTATGAAGTAGATATGTATTTTCATTCTTATCGAAACTTACATCGAACTTTATTGGTTTGCCTCTCCCAGCATATGCGCTTATCATGTTTTTTATTTGTTTTTTATCTTTAAACATTTGATAGACCATATTAAGGGGAACTTGTTTTTTTTGAATTTCCATAAATTCTTCTTGGCTTTGAATGTTTTTTAAATCCTTTTTGTCC
>JABXJV010000115.1 GCA_013375355.1 Candidatus Helarchaeota archaeon | reverse complement strand
TTCGATTTTTGATTTGAATTCGGATAATAGGAGGTTTTCATGTAATTGCTTACCCACTTTTAGTGCTTTTAAAACATTAATTAGTGCATCATCAAATTTTTTCATTAAAGGTTTTAATTTTAATGAGATAGTCTTGAGTTTTACTTCATATTCAGTTCGATCAGCATTAATAATTTCATGTAACTCATTTTTTGTATTTAGATTAATGATATTAACTAATAGATCTTGAGAAGTATTAAGAAGCATATCCACAAGGTTCACTGGAATAATTTTACTAGTTTCTAAGATATTAAAGAGAGGTTGCTTCTCAAATTTTTCATTTTCTAAAAATTTCATAAATTCAAATTTGATTTGTTTATTAATTGGAGCTAATCTCATATCAGCTTCTGGAGGGATTATTATCTCATCTGCAACTTCCAGTTCCGTGATTTTTTCTTTTTTCTCTGCAGTAATCCCGCTATAAATTTCATAAATGCCATTTCTTGATAAGTGTTCAATAATACATTCTTTAAATTTATCCAAATTAAGTTTAACCTTTTTAGTGGTTATGAATTTTATTATATTACTCCCCAATATTGTAGGAATTCCGTCGAAAATATCTAAAATGTTATTTAATCCTGGTTTTTTTTCCTCAATTATTCTGTGAAGAATCCACATAGCAATTTTTTCCAATGCTTCATTCAATAGAGTTAAATCTTCAACATGTGAGGAAGTAGCCTTCGTTTCCACTTTAAGATCCTCTAACTTTAACAGATTCTCTAGTGGTTCAAAAACAATTCCGAATATTCTTTTTAGCTCATCATTTTCTAAAGCTTCGTTTGATTTCTCGGGTAATAATTCCGTAACGTTAATTAAATTTTGTAAAGTTTTTTTCTGCTCTGGATTTAAATCTTTATCTTTGATTAAAGCATTTGTAATTTGTGCAACAATAAAAAAGAATTTGGGTTTTGATTGAATTTTTTTCAATAATTCTTCAATAGTCTCTTCGTTTTCTTCTGAAATAAATTTTTTATTTTCCCTATTTTCAATAGCTTCTACTTCTTTAATTATTTCACTCACTAATTTCGTGATTTCTTCAGCTTCACCCTTAGATATTTCTCCACTAACTGATAAATAATATGTAGAATTTAAAGAATTGATAATTGTTTTAATACTTTCAGGACCAAATGTCATAAGTTTTCTTTCATTATCCATGAATGTTTTAGTATGAACCCAATTTCTATATTCTTCAGACTTCGTTTTAATTTCAGGCGTAATTGAATCAATAGCTTTTTGGATACCTTCCTTTTTATTGTTTAAAGATTTTTGAGTTTTTAGAAATGGGCTAAGGAATTGAGGACATAAGCCCATAGACATCGCTCCAAAATACCTCATATTAAGCCATAGTTGCATCAGTTCTGATATGTGCTTTTGTGAAAGATCGGATTTCTTCTTCGCTAATTTCAAAGTGTCTTCAGAAAAAAATTCCTCTCTTATCCCCCTAGGTGTTTTTTTTAGAATTTTCTGACACTTTTTCAATTTTTTTGGTGAATAAATACTAAAGAATTCAAACAAATCTTTTTGAAATTCTAATGCTCTTTGTCGATCATCTAAGGGTTTTAAAACAGCAGCTATTGATTTTAACTTGTTTTCAATAGCTGGAATTAGTTTTTTTGGCTTTAATTTATAATATTTTTTTGCTTCTTGAGTTGTAAATTGAGGAAAAAATTTGTTTGTAAATTTTTTTAAATCTGATTTTTGATATGGCCAAGTTAACTCATCTTTGTGAAGAAGAGATCTAGTTTCCTCAAGTTCCTTCTCGACTTTTTCAATTTTTGGTAATTCCTCGCTTTGAATCTCCTCTTCAACTGCCAATAATTCTCACTTTTATCTTTAAATATTCAAATTAATTTTTTAATAAGAATTTAGATTCATCACTTTAAATAGAAGAAACATTAACTAATAAATTCAATACATTTTATCATCAAAATTACAATTTAGAGAATTTTGAGTTGAAAAATCAGTTGAAATAAATAACTGTAGAATAAATTAAATATTAGTAATTTGATTATTATATGCCGTGAGGAGATAAATTAAATTTAAATTGATTCTTATCGAATCATAAAGTAATTTACAATTTAAATAAGGTAATAATAAAAACAAATAATTGGGATATTTTTGTTTGAAAAATTGGATAAGATCGCAATAAGTCGTAGAGTTGAGGACGAAATAAATTGGTTTATGAAAACATCCAGTTCTGATAAAAAAGGAAAGGTGGGATTTATTGATCCATTCCAATTAATTGAAAATATCACCACAAATGATTTGAGAAGCATTCTCCAAGAATTAGAGGTAACTCAATTTATCGAAATCAGAGAAGAAGTAATTTTACTCCTTTATCAAACATTTCATAAAAATTTTGAAGCTTCCGAAGAAATAAGAACAAGATATAGTAATCCTATTGATTACTTAGGACATATATTGTTTAATAATCCAAAATTAAAACAATATTTTAATAGATTTGATGTTGTTTCTTTGCATGAATTGGTTGAAATCTTTGCAAATTTTAGTGCAGATTCAGGATTTAACGTTTATGATTTGACAGATGATAGATTTCCTGGGGATTTATTTATAACTATGGGAAACAAGAATGAAGTAGCTATATTATTGAGTGGTCATGAAATCGTTGATAAATATGAGGATTTATTAGTTCATCTAATAGAGGGAGCAAAATATTCTGATAGGATTGTATTCATTACAACAGCTTTAGCTATTTTGAAGAAAAAATGGTTTAAATTAAAGCAGGATATGAAGAATCTTGGAGCTTGGGTATATGTCGTTGATCCATTTCATGGAGTAATTTATGGGGTATTAAAAGGGAAAAAATCACCAACAAAGGAGAAGAGATGGGAGAGAGAATTAAAATCAGCTTTAGAAAGCCCTTTAAGAGTTTCGGATTCTAATAAAAAGATATCAAAATATATCTTTGATGAGAAAAATCAATATAAATCAGATAATTATGTTGTATTTGGGAAAAATTTATATCCAGTTAAGAGTTTTGAATTGGCTTCTATTCAATATGATAGGAAAAATTTGCAATTTTTAATTCTACTAGAAAATCGAACAGGAAACACATTAGATACTCTTGTATGGGGAGTAAATCCGCCTGATCCGGATTTAATTTCCGGTTTTATTCATGCAATTGATACTTTTGGAAGATCTTTAGCAGATTCAAAAGGTTTAGATGAAATTAAATATCAAGACTTTATTATTTGTTGTGTAGAAAGAAAATATACCAAAGCTTTTTTATTTTTAACAGATGTTCCCTCTCCTCGTTTAAAAGAACTATTAATTATTGGATTAAGAGAATGGGAAAAGGTATTTGAAAATGAGCTTAAAATGTTTATAGGAAAATTAGATCCATTTATCGAAAGGCATCTCGACACATTTCATCTCTTTAATCGTTTATTTCTGGGTACGGCTTAAAATAACTATTTTTAAAGATATCGATTAAGTTACTTAAATACATGTGGGAGTCTTTCTGGAAAATTACCATGTTCTTTTAGCATTTTGGATATTTCTGGTTGTTTTTCTAGATCAGAATGTGGCAGGAAATTTGCATTTAAGAAATTGTTTTGAAAATCTTTATCTGCTCCAAGCTCTACATATGTAACCTTTTTTGAAATTTCTTCAACAATTTTTTTTGCATTTTTTGAAACTAAACACATTCTAGCTCCAGTGCCTGCAGCATTTCCAACATAAATTACTTTATTTAGATCTATTTCTGGAAACATTCCTATGATTCTGGCATTTACTTTATCTATATAGTTTCCAAATGCTCCAGCAATGAATAACTTTTCAACATTTTCAATTTTTAAACCATAATTTTTTAGTAATATTTCTATTCCCGTGCGCATTGCAGCCTTTGCTAAAATTATTTGTCTAACGTCAGTCTGAGAAAAAATTATATCTTCATCGATTCCACTTTCCTCCTTAGGTGCAACAATCAATTCTAAAATTTGATCTACGGCTCTTATTTTCGGATCTTTGAATTTTTTATTGAATTTCCCAGTAACATCTATTATACCAGATTTCAACATTTCTGCTAAAAGATCAACCATAGCAGATCCACAGATTCCTTTTGGTGGTTCATTATCAATTGTTTTATAAGTTAAATTTAATGATTGTGGATCTATTTCTACTCGTTCAATAGCCCCACTTGCAGCTCTCATGCCAAATTTTATCTGTGCACCTTCAAATGCTGGTCCCGATGCACAAGAACAAGATAAAATCTTTTCTTTATTTCCGAGCACGACTTCCGTATTTGTGCCGATATCCAAGCCCAAGGAGATTTTATCACTTTTATAAATTTCAGTTGCAAGAATAACACCCACATTATCCGCACCCACATAACCAGCAATTATAGGTAAGAAATAGATCTTGCCATAGGGATGAATTTTAGTTCCTATTACATTAGCATTAATTACAATTGATTCACGAACAACAGGAGGATAGGGTGCATAACCTAAAAACTTAGTATTTATATTGAAAAATAAATGATGCATGGCTGTATTTCCCACCGCTGTCATTTCGTAAATTTCTTCTGATTTTACCCCTGTTTTTTCTTTGAGTTTTTCAAGAATTTTATTAATACCTTCAATAACTACAACTTGCAACTTATCTCGATCTGGATAATTCATCCTCGAGATTATATCTTCACCGAACGGAATTTGAGGATTCATTAAGGAACCCGCAGAAATTACTTTTCCTGTATTTAAATCGATTAAATAACCTGCTAATTTGGTTGTGCCAATATCTACGGCATATCCAAATATACGCTTTGTAGTATTATTAGGTTCAATTGCTATTATTTCATCATCCCAAATAACAATCGTTACTTTCCAATCGCTATCGCGTAATATTTTGCTAAAGTTCTTCATTAAATCAAAATTAATGTGTAAATCTGTCAGCTTGAATTTAACATAAAGCTCATCCTTTATCCTATCAACATCCGATTTAGGATCCTTTAATGTTGGTTTTTTTATTTCAAGATAGAATTTACTAACTGATGGTTCTAATTTAATAGGAGTATCTATTCCTTCTATCTGAAGTCTTTGTTTTCCAGTCCTGCTATATTCTGGAACTTTTACAATTATATCTCCATGAACTTTAGTTTGACATGCAAGTCGGATTCCTTGATTTAGTTCCTTTTTGAGCAATAATTTTGTTTCTTCATTAGTAATTGAGTTAATTGATACACTTTCTTCCATTATTATTTTACACTTTCCACAACTACCAGCCCCACCACAAATCGAAACCAGATCTACTCCTCCAGCTAATGCGGCTTCTAAAATTGTCTGCCCATCTTTTACTTTTAGACGTTTTCCCTCTGGTTGAAAAATTACTCTATGTTCAGATATTGATAAGACCACCTTAGATTTACAGATAAAATTAGTAATAAAATAAAACAAAAAAAGTTAATGTAAAGATAAAATATTATTCTTTTCAAAAAAAGCTTTTTTTTTTATGCAAAAAAGAAGATATAGAGAGATAAGAATGGAAAGCAATCAAGCCCCCTTATGGAAACTAATCTCCAGTAATATTTTAACGCGTTGGGCTAAAAATGTTTCACCCGATGAGCCTTTTCCCGAATATCCCCGACCTCAATTTAAACGCAAAGAATGGATGAGTCTAAATGGACTATGGGACTATGCAATTCGCCCTAAAAATGTGAAATCAGTTAGATCATTTGACGGAAAGATTCTAGTACCATTTCCTATAGAATCAGCACTGTCTGGTATAAAGAGAAAACTAGGTCATAAACAAAGATTATGGTATCGTCGCAAATTTTCCATTCCCAAGTCATGGAAGGATAAGAATCTATTATTACATTTTGGCGCAGTTGATTGGGAAGCGACTGTTTGGATAAATGGAAAAAGAGTTGGTTCTCATAAAGGAGGTTATGTTCCATTCACATTTGAAATATCAGAACATCTTAATAAGAATGAAAATGAAATTAGTGTTGCAGTATGGGATCCAACAAATAAGGGAGGACAGGAACGGGGGAAACAATCTTTAAGACCGTGGGGAATTTATTATACTGCAATTTCGGGAATTTGGCAGACTGTTTGGCTTGAACCAGTTCCAATAAGTCGTATTGAAAGTTTAAAGATGATACCGGATATTGATAAAGAGATCTTAAATATCAATGTTAAAATTCATGGATTAGAATCGGGAGATAAAATACAACTAATAGTTAGAGATGAAGATAAAGAAATTATTTCAGCTTCTGAGAGTGCTGGTCAAAATATTTTATTAAAAATTACAAACCCAAAGCTTTGGAGTCCAAATAATCCATTTCTTTATGATCTTATAATCAAGTTGGAGAGAGATGGAGAAATTTTAGATGAAGTAGCAAGTTATTTTGGGATGCGAAAAATTGGGCTAGGTAAAGATAAAAATGGAATCCTAAGGATAGAACTGAATAATAAGCCTATATTTCAATATGGTACTTTAGATCAAGGTTATTGGCCTGATGGATTATATACAGCACCAACAGATGAAGCTTTGCGTTATGATATTGAAATTACAAAAAAATTCGGATTTAATATGATCAGAAAGCATGTAAAAGTTGAACCTGCACGCTGGTATTATTATTGTGATAAGTTGGGAATGCTGGTCTGGCAGGATATGCCAAATGGTGGAAAATTATTATTGAGAGGGAAAGTATCTAAAAAGCATTATTGGAATGAACTGGCATCAATGATTTCTACACTTTACAATTCACCTTCCATTGTTGTATGGGTGCCATTTAATGAGGGGTGGGGACAATTTCAAACCAAAAAAGTTGTCAATGCCATTAAAAAATACGATCCCTCAAGACTTGTTGATAATGCAAGCGGTTGGTTTGATAAAAAAGTTGGTGATATTAGGGACATTCACAATTATCCTGGGCCAAAGATGCCTAAACTTGAGGAAAAGCGTGTCGCAGTTCTAGGAGAGTTCGGTGGATTGGGTCTCAAAATAAAGGATCATATTTGGGGTAGTAAAATGAGCTGGTCATATAGACAAGCCTCAAATACTGAAAAATTAACTCAAAGGTATGCTAAATTAATCACTAAGCTAAAACCCTTAATTAAGGGAGGGCTTTGTGCTGCTATTTATACTCAAATCACAGATATTGAAGCAGAAATTAATGGTCTCTTAACATATGATCGTGAAATTATTAAAATAGATGAAAAACAATTAAGAAAATTAAATTTAAGCTTATTCAAATAATTTTTTCTCGAATTTTAATGGAGTAAGAATAATGTCAACTAATAATACAAATCCAATCAATGATTGGGAAAATACCGAAATGATAGGTCAAAATAAAGAGCCCGCACATAATACACTTATCCCCTATCCGGATATTAAATCTGCTATTGGAGGGATTAGAGAATCACCTTTTCATATATCGCTTAATGGAAAATGGAAGTTTAATTGGGTTAAAAATCCTTCAGAACGCCCATTAGATTTTTATAAAGTAGAAATCGACTGTAATAAATGGAAGGAAATACCCGTTCCAAGTAATTGGCAGTTAGAGGGTTATGGCATCCCAATTTATTTGAATTATAGATATCCAAATAGTATTAATAGAAAAGAAATTCCAAAAATTGACCATCAATATAATCCAGTTGGTTCGTACAGGACTGAATTTACTATTCCAAAAGATTGGGAGGGGCGAGAGATCTTTATTCACTTTAATGGTGTCCAGTCTGCTTTTTATTTATGGATTAACGGTGAAAAAGTTGGTTATAGTCAAGGAAGCATGACCCCTGCTGAATTTAATATTACAGGATACTTAAACACGGGTAGTAATATTCTTGCTGTTGAAGTTTATCGATGGTCGGACGGTAGTTATTTAGAGGATCAAGATACGTGGAGATTAAGTGGAATTTATCGTGATGTTTATTTATTTTCAACTCCAAAATTACACGTTCGAGACTTTTTTGTTTTTTGCGACCTTGATGAAGAATATAAAGATGCAAAATTAAACCTCAGAGCTAAAATCCATAATTATTCAGATAAAACGTATGAAGGAAATAAATTAGAATTAATCTTATTGGATGCAAAACATGATGTTGTTGGTTCAGATCCACTTATAAAATCAGAAATTGCACCTGTACATCCAGCAAAGGAAATTGAAATCAATTTACAATCAAATATTAAAAAACCTAATAAATGGTCTGCTGAAGATCCTTATCTTTACGAAGTAGTTTTAACTTTAAAGAATTCTAATGGAGAAATAATCGAAGTAGAACGGTGTAAGTTCGGCTTCCGTAAGGTTGAATTCAAAAGTAATGGTGAAATCCTCATCAATGGGAAATCCATAATTTTTAAAGGTGTTAATCGCCATGATCACGACCCAGATCATGGAAAAGCTGTAACATATGAAAGAATGATTCAAGACGTAAAAATATTAAAGCAATTCAACATAAACGCTGTCCGAACGAGCCATTATCCTAATCATCCAAAATGGTATGAATTATGTGATGAATATGGTATTTACATAATAGATGAATGTAATTTAGAAACACATGGATTACGTAATATTTTACCAAAAAGCGATCCCAAATGGACTAAAGCCGTAGTTGACCGCATGGTTAGTATGGTACAAAGAGACAAAAATCACCCATGCATATTTATGTGGTCTTTAGGAAATGAGGCTGGAAATGGCGAAAATTTTGTTAAGATGAAAAAAGCTGCTCTTGAGATAGATCCAACGAGAAAAATACATTATGAGGGGGATTATGATTTAGTTGTATCTGATGTTTTTAGTTCAATGTACACACCAATAGAAGAATTAGAAAAGTCCGGAAAGCTTGAAACCCTAAAACTTAGATTTCCTGATAGTAGAAAATTTACACAACAAATGTATAAAGGCATGCCAAGGATTTTATGTGAATATGCGCACTCTGGAGGCAATAGTACCGGTTATTTGCAAGAATATATGGATATTTTTGAGAAATATGAAAATTGTGTGGGCGGATTCATTTGGGACTTTATTGATCAAGTCTTTCGAAAAGTGGATGAAAATGGTAAAGAATTTTGGGGTTATGGAGGGGACTTTGGTGATGAACAAAACGATAAACATTTTTGCGTTAATGGGATTATTACAGCTGATCGCAAACCTAATCCTGGAATTTATGAAGTGAAAAAGGTTTATCAAAATATTAAAACTTATCCAATTGATTTGAAATTAGGAAAAGTTAAGATCCTCAATAAGTATAAATTTATAAATTTGGATTTTGTTGAAATTTCATGGGAATTAACAGCCAATGGTTCTAAAATTCAAGAAGGAACAATGCCTGTACCACCAGTAGGACCTGAAAAAGAACAAGAAATTACAATTCCATTCAAAAGTAATGATTTAAATTCGGATACAGAATATTTTCTAATGTTAAAGTTTATTCTTCTAGAAAACACGTTATGGGCAGAAAAGGGCCATGTTGTTGCTTGGGATCAATTTAAATTACCCTTTGGAACACTCAAGACTCCATCATTAGACATTAATTCTATGCCCACATTAAAATTTAAAAATTTATCAGAAGAAATTGAAGTAATTGGATCTGACTTTAAAATCATTATTGGAAAAAATACGGGCGGGCTTGACTCCTATATCTATAAAGGCAAAGAATTTATTTCTTCACCGCTTGTTCCAAATTTATGGCGAGTTTATACTGACAATGATTTAGGTATAGAATATATATTTCCCGATCAAAAACAGAGAAATATCTGGAAAAAGGCAAATAAACAACGCAAAGTCGTTGAAATTAAGGCAGAACAAATTAACCCGCAAGTAGTCCATATTACATCAATATCAGAAGTTCCACATGGAATTTCTGACTATGTAATTGAATACACGATTTATGGTAATGGGGAAATTTTAATTGAAAATAGTTTTACTCCGAGTAAAAATATGATAAGATTTGGCATGCAAATGGCAATTCCTAATGAATATAATATGATAACATGGTATGGACGTGGACCGCATGAAAATTATTGGGATCGTAAGACAGGGGCTCCAGTGGGTATATATACAAGTTCAGTGGAAGATTTTACGTATGATTATGTTCGGCCTCAAGAAAATGGTAACAGATGTGATGTTCGTTGGGTAACTCTTACTAATAAAGAGGGATTTGGGCTTATGGCTACTGGATCTCCGCTATTAAGCATTAGTGCATGGCCATATACACAAGAAGATTTAGAGAATGCAAATCATATAAACGAACTTCCAAAGCGTGATATAATTACAGTTAACTTAGATTATAGACAACGTGGTATAGGTTCTGCATTGACACCAGATTCAGTAATGGGAAAGCCTACTATTAAAAAATATAGATTAATAAGGAATAAACCATATAATTATAGCTTTAGATTGAAGGTACTAACTAAATAACCTATTATTCAACATTTTTGGACCATAGTTTTCGAAGATGATGTGCAGCCATTTTTGGTCGGCGATCTCTAGTAAATACTCCTTTATAGTTGATACCACCCATTCGTCTATCATGTTGTGGAGTCTTAAAGTCACACAAATTCCATACATGTTGTCCTACTACAAAAGGTTTACTATTAGCAACTTTGATATATTCAGTTAGAAATTCAACCTGATATTCCTCACTCCACATCTCTGGCGGATTGGCGTGCCACCCTGGAATAGCACCTGCTCCAAATTCACCCAAAATTATTGGTTTAGCATATTTTTTATGTAATTTATCAAGCTCTTTCGAAAGTAGATCACAAGCTTTATCCATTTTTCCTCTTTCGAGGTACCACCCGTAATAACGATTCACAATTACAATATCACAGAATTTAAATGACCTTTCTTCTCCAATATGACTATTGACGAAGGTTGTAGGTCGAGTTGAATCAAGTTTTTTAGCTAAATCATAAAGCTGTTGAAAAAACATTTTGGCATTTATACTTTGATGAGGTTCGTTGGCTAAACTCCACATAATCACACTAGGATGATTTTTATCACGATCAATTAGTTCTTTTACATATTGTTTGCAAAGCTCGAGATGGCGGTCAAAAACACTTTTATGAAAAGTAAGACCTACAGCAGGAGTTTCATCAATTATTAAAATTCCCAGTTGATCCGCTAGATCCATCATTTGTTCTGAATAAGGATAATGGGATGTTCGAAATGAATTTGCACCTATCCATTGCATTAGTGAATAATCTTTAATTATAACTGCAGGCATTAGTCCACGCCCAATAACTGGGAAATCTTCATGTCTTCCAAAACCAAATAAATTAATTGGTTTACCATTTAACAATAATTGATCGCCCTCAACTAAAATGGTTCGAATACCAATAGGTAGAGAATAAGAATCAAATGGCGTTCCATTTCGAGAAAGTTCGATTTTTAAAGTATATAGATTTGGAGATCCAGGAGCCCAGAAAGCGGCTTTTGGTACCTTTAAAACTGCCTCTGCAATTTGATTCTCCATTAATATTTCGGTTGAAATATTTTTACTATGTCCCTTTAGATTAAATTGAGCCTTTACTGATTTTCCGTCTGTCCGTTCTAATTTTACATTTACATTGCCATTATTATTTTCAATTAGTGTATTAATTGTTATATCGATAATGGCCTCATTAGGGATTGAATACAGTATAACTGGTCGTTGTATACCGCAAAATGGATAGAAATCAAAATTAGTGGGAGGATAATTTGCGAGTAATAAATTATGATCAGCAGGAGGAACACGATCAGTAGTTAAATTACCATCAACACGAACAACTAAGTGATTACCCTCTTTTTTTATTTGGGGGGTAATATCAAATTCAAACGGTAAGTGTCCTCCTTCATGTTTACCTATTTGTCCGCCATTTAACCAAACCTCAGCCAAATAGTTGACTGAATTGAATCTTATAAACACACGCTGTTTATCCCAACCCCAAGGAAGGTTAAAATGAGTTTGATACCATGCAGGACCTAAAAAATCGCGATTTTCTGCAAATTGTTCATTCCAACTTGCAGGTACAGCAATTGGTTGCCCTCCTTCAAAGCCGTTTCCCCATCCATCGCTCAGACCTTTATCATCAAAATCAAAACGAAAGTCCCAAAAGCCAGATAATTCAATAAATTGGCGAAATTTATTAATTTGTGGATATAGCATTTAATATTCTCCTTGAAATTATAAAAAACTTTAAATTTCAATTTTAAAAATGATTCTTTATTTTTTAAGAATATTTTTTTGTATGTTAAATAAAATTAAAAATATATCATTTGAACAGAGGATAAAATTATGAGTCAAAATAATGAGAAAAAAAAACCACTTTATCTTGATTATAATCAACCTATCGAAAAACGAGTGGATGACCTAATTTCACACTTAACTCTTGATGAAAAACTTACTCAATTAATAAATGACGCTGATGGAATTGAGCGATTAAACATTCCAAAATATAATTGGTGGAATGAATGCTTACACGGTGTTGGATTTGCTGGCAAAGCAACTGTATTTCCTCAAGCAATAGGTTTAGCTGCTACATGGAACATTAAATTAATGTCAAAAGTGGCTACCGCTATTTCTGATGAGGCGAGGGCTAAACACCATAAAAGTTTTAGAAGAAATAAAAGTAAATGGTTTGGTGGACTCACTTTCTGGTCTCCTAATATTAATATCTTCCGCGACCCACGCTGGGGAAGGGGACAAGAAACATATGGTGAAGATCCTTATCTAACCTCAAGAATGGGTGTAGCATTTTGTAAAAATTTACAAGGAGATCATCCAAAATATTTAAAATTGGTAGCAACACCGAAACACTATGCAGTTCATAGCGGCCCGGAACCAGAGCGTCACCAATTTAATGCGATAGTTAATGAAAAAGATTTATGGGAGACTTATTTACCTGCTTTTAAAGCTTGCATTCAAGAAGCTAAGGCTTATTCTATTATGGGAGCTTATAACCGAACAAATGGAGAGGCTTGTTGTGCAAGTAACACTTTATTAGAAAAAATTCTGCGTAAAAAATGGGATTTTAGGGGATATGTCGTATCAGATTGTGGTGCAATTGCTGATATCTTCCGGCATCACAAAATGGTTGAAACTGGTGGAGAAGCTGCTGCAATGGCGATTAATGCAGGATGTGATCTCTTTTGCCGTTCAATAGATCCATCAATAAAGAAAGGTAAGAGATGGCAATGGATAAAAGATGCTGTTGAAAAGGGATTGCTTACGGAAGATATTGTTGATAAATCATTAAAGCGGTTATTTACTGCACGTTTCTTGTTGGGTATGTTCGATCCACCCGAGATGGTTCCCTATGCACAAATTCCTTATGAAGTAAATGATTCTGAGGAACATCGAGCTCTAGCCACTCAAGCTGCGAGGGAATCGATTGTTTTATTGAAAAATAAGGGCAATTTTCTTCCATTAGATAAAAAAATTAAATCTATTGCAGTTATAGGACCTAGTGCGGATGGACTAGATGTATTGGTAGGAAATTACCATGGAGATCCTTCAAAACATACGACTTTTCTCCAAGGAATAAAAAATAAAGTTAAACCCAGCACAGAAGTCTATTATACGAAAGGTTGTGATCTCATAGATAAATCTACTGATGGTTTTAGTGAAGCAATAGAGTTTGCTAAAAAATCTGATGTTGTTATCATGGTATTAGGAATTTCGGCACAATTTGAATCTGAAGAGGGTGCTGGACAAAGATCAGAGGCTAAAGGTGATCGTATTGATTTAAATTTACCTGACGTTCAAGAGGAATTGTTAAAAGAAATACATGCTACAGGAAAGCCAATTGTACTTGTTCTCACAAGTGGCAGTGCTTTATCTGTTAATTTTGCAAATGAAAATATTCCTGCAATCCTAGAAGCATGGTATCCAGGTGAAGAAGGTGGCACAGCTTTAGCAGATATAATCTTTGGAGAATATAATCCAGCGGGGAGATTACCTGTTACTTTTTATAAATCAATTGATCAAGTTCCTGATTTTAGTAATTATAACATGGAAAACAGAACTTATCGATATTTTAAGGGTGACCCGTTATATTCATTTGGATATGGTCTAAGTTATACTAAATTCAAATATACCAACCTAATCATGCCAAATAAAGCCGAAACAGATAAAATTATTACTTTGAGAGTAAATGTTGAAAATATTGGGAAATATTTAGGTGATGAGGTTGTGCAAGTTTACTTAAGCAAACGTGCTATTTCGTCCAAAGCACCAATTCGGGAACTTCAAGGATTTGAAAGAATAACTCTTCAAGTAGGGGAGAAAAAAACACTCTCATTCACCTTAACACCAAAAAATCTATCCATATTTGACGAAAATGGAAATCAAATCGTTAAACCTGGTAAGATTTCAGTATCAATCGGTGGTTGTCAACCAGGTTTTAGTAAAGATAAGGACAATATCATGGAAGGAAGTTTTGAAATAGTTGGAGAAATTTTAGAAATTGAATAATTCTCTTCAATCTGTTAAATAACTAATAGTTGGAGTTAAAAATAAGTGACAATAGAAAATGAAAAAACAAAATTAATTTCTATTATACCAAAACCTGTAAAAATGACAGTTTCATCTGGACAATTCACCTTGAATAATGAAACGAAGATTCTTGTCGATGAAAATTGTAGAGCAAATGGTGAATATTTAAAAAGAATTCTAGCTCCGGCTACTGGATTTAATATTCCAATAGAAGATTCTACAAAAGCTAGCTCTGAAGATAATATTATCATGCTCAAACTTGATTCCAAACAAAAAACAATTAATCAAGAAGGTTACATCCTTAAAATAACACAAAATGCTATTACTTTATCAGCACATGCGAGTTCTGGCATATTTTATGGAATTCAGAGCCTACGTCAACTCTTTTCTGAAAATATAGAAACTCCAAAATTTGTTGATAATATTGATTGGACTATTCCGTGTGTTGTAATTCGTGATTATCCCCGATTTAAATGGCGAGGTTTCATGCTTGATGTAGGAAGGCATTTTTTTGGAAGGGAAGTCATTAAGCAAATTCTTGATGTAATGGCTTTACTAAAAATGAATGTGTTCCATTGGCACCTTACTGAAGATCAAGGATGGCGGATTGAAATTAAAAAATATCCAAAGCTTATATCAATCGGATCAAAAAGGAAAGAAACTCAAATTGGTCATTTTTCAAGTAAAGAATCCGATGGCATACCTCATGAAGGATATTTTACTCAAGACGATATAAAAGAAATTATTTCTTATGCAACTGAACGGTTTATTACTATTATTCCTGAAATAGAAATGCCAGGACACTCAAAGGCTGCTTTGGCATCATACCCCGAATTAAGCTGCAGTGGAGGTCCATTTGAAGTTGCCACGTTTTTTGGAATTCATAAAGATGTGTATTGTGCAGGAAAAGAAATTGTCTTCGATTTTTTACAGAGTGTGCTAGATGAAATAATGAACCTTTTTCCTTCGGACATAATTCATATCGGTGGAGATGAGGTTCCTAAAAATCGATGGAAAAAATGTACTGATTGCCAAAACCGGATAAAAAGAGAGGGATTAAAGGATGAAAATGATCTACAAGTTTACTTTATAAATAGGATAGCTGCATATCTAACTTCTCATGGACGCAGAGTAATAGGTTGGAATGAAATCTTACATGATGGTTTAGAAGAAAACGTTATAGGACAATATTGGACGGGACTAAAAAGTATAATTCGTAAACATCTTGGAAAGGGTCGAAATTTCGTAATGTCAAATGTTTCTCATCTCTATCTTGATTATAATTACAAGACTATTTCTTTGTCAAAGTTTTATGCTTATGATCCGATCTTGAAAAGACTAGAAGAACAATTTCACCGAAATATCCTCGGTATTGAAGCACCTATGTGGACTGAATGGCCCCAAAATAAAGAACAGCTGTATAAATTTATTTTTCCACGCTTGATCGCAGTTGCCGAAACATGTTGGACTCCTAAAGAGAATAAAAATTTTGCATCATTTAAAAATCGTTTAAAATCATTCCTTAAAAGATTAGATGTTAATGGAATAAATTATGCTAAATTAGAAGAAATAAAATAGTAATTAAACATTTTAGAAAAATATAATTGGAGAAC
>JABXJV010000114.1 GCA_013375355.1 Candidatus Helarchaeota archaeon | reverse complement strand
ATCGATAGAAACAGAATAAAATGCAGGATTGCTGATATAAGAAAAAAAATAGAACTGAAACTTAAAGATAAAGTTGATCCATATTTTCTGATTGAAAATGTGAGAAGATTTGGTTATAGAATAAACGCTTCTGTTATTAGGGATTGAAATTTTTTTCAATTAACTTAAAATTAAACATAAAATTTGTTGATTTTTTCTAATTTCTTCGAAAAGAAGTAAGTTAGGTATATGAAAAACCTCGAAATAAAAGTAAAATGCAAAGACCTCAAGAAAATAGAAGGTATATTGAATTCACTTAATATTAAGTTTTTAAGTGAAGGTTTTCAAAGAGATACCTATTTTAAAGTTTCCAGATGTAATTTGAAACTCAGGGAAACTAATATCGGTGAAGATTTTCTTATATGGTATAAAAGAAGGGAAAAGGCTGAGCCAAAACTTAGCGAATATTACATTTATCAGACAGAAAATTCGCAGAAACTAAAAAATTTTCTAAAAAATGCATTTGGAGAAAAAATTACAATTGAAAAGATTCGGAAAATATATTTGTATAACAATGTGAGAATTCATCTTGATAGAGTTAAGGGATTGGGAAATTTCATTGAACTTGAAGCGGTTCTCTCAAAAGATTGTGTAGATAAAGAAAGCAAAAAGAATATAAATTTTTTAGTCAAAAAACTATGTATCGAGAAAGAAGATTTGTTAAAAAGTTCTTATTCTGAAATTGTCAAATAACAGAATTTATGAATAATCTAGAAATTAATAAATATGAACAATAAATCTGTGTTGATAATAGCAGGTGAAACCTCCGGAGATATTCACGGTGCGAACTTGATTCGGGAAATGAAAAATTTGATGCCTGATTTGCAGTTTTACGGAATAGGCGGTGAAAGAATGGAAAAAGAAGGGACAGAACTCTTTTATAATGTAAATCAGATGTCGTTAATCGGTGTAACAGAGATATTAAGCCACATACCTTTTATTTATAAAGTTATTAATAGGATAGTTTCAATAGTCGAAGATAGAAATCCAAATCTTATAATTTTGATTGATTATCCCGGATTTAATATTCGGCTGGGCAGAAGATTGAAAAAATTAGGGAAGAGAATTTTTTATTATATTTCTCCGCAGGTTTGGGCTTGGGGGGAAAGGAGAATTAAAAAGATTGCCGAATTTACAGATAAAATGGCTGTTATTCTCCCTTTTGAAGAAAAGATTTACAGAAATGCTGGAATTGATGTCAGTTTTACTGGGCATCCACTACTCGATATTACTAAAACAGATATGTCGGGAGAAGAATTTTTTAAAACCTGCAGACTATCGAATGATAAAATGACTATTGGGCTTCTTCCAGGGAGCAGAATTCAAGAAGTAAAAACACTTTTACCAGAGATGCTGAAGGCATTTAAAATTATTAAAGGAAGATTGGATAACATTCAAGGAATTGTCAGTATATCCCCTATGATTACAAAGACGGTTTACAAGGAGATTATTGGGAAAAATTTTTCGATTTCTGCGGTTGAAAATTTCAATTATCCAATAATGAAGCATTCGGATTTATTGATAGTTGCCTCCGGGACGGCTACACTTGAAGCGGCTATTTTTGAAACTCCTATGATTATTGTTTACAAGGTTTCTCCGATTACCTATTTTTTTGCGAAATTGTTTGTGAAGATTCCCAATATAGGTCTTGTAAATATTATTGCAGAAGAAAAGATTGTTCCAGAGATTATACAGAGGAGGTCTCTTGCTGAAGATATCGCCGATGAAATGGAAAGAATTATTAAATATCCGGAAGCTATGAATAAAATGCGTGAAGATTTAAAAAGTGTTAAAAAGAAACTTGGCAATACGGGAGCATCAAAAAGGGCTGCAGAAATGGCATCGGAACTTATGGATTGAAGGTGAAGTTGAAAAAACATATTTTTAGATTCTACTTTCTCGGCAAAAAAAATTAATGAAGATAAAAATTGTATATTTGGCAGTTGTGACCTCTATTATTCTTAGGATGGGATTTGTTATACTGAGACCAAACTGGCAGACACCTGACGAATTTCCTCATT
>JABXJV010000113.1 GCA_013375355.1 Candidatus Helarchaeota archaeon | reverse complement strand
GGAAGCCCTAGATCATTACTTGCTAATTTTGCCACATCAATATTTTTTCCTCCTCCAACTCCTAAAACAAGATCTGGCTTAAACTCAATAATTTCATCTTGGCACCAATTAACATATCCCATATTCGATTCTTTAACTTCCATGAAGCCAACGTTATATTTTTCATCTTCTAACGTTTTTAACAAAGTATTTCCGGCAATTTTTAATGTAGTGGATCCTGTTACCATAAAAATACTTTTTTTACCATTATGAAATCCTAATTTTTCACAAAGTTCTCCAATTTTTGTTAATACTCCATGTCCTATAATAATTTTGGATGGTAAATTAATTTTATGTGCTGGAATCATTTTCTTTCTTACTCCATCTATTAATAATTTTCTTTTAAATCACCATGGAAAAGTTATATTTCTAAAAGGATTTGAGTCAGGTAATAATAAACCTGGAAACCCAAGTAAAAAGGCAAATAACCCTATAAACATCCCGAGTTTCAATATTCTCTTAACAAAATGCGCATTCTCAGAAGAATCTGGATTTTTTAATATTAAAATTATGGAAATAATCATTATTGAATCCACTCCTCCTAACGCAATAAATAAGTAAATTTCATTATATAATTGAAATAAATATGGAAGAGGAGAAAGAATAATCGTGGCAATCAAAAATAATACAGCTAAATAGGATCCCTTTTTTCTACCAAATAAAACTGCCAACGTTTTTACGCCCTCCTCTTTATCTCCGACATAATCGTCAACACCTTTTGTTATTTCTCGACCTATATTCATTACAAATGCCAATAAAGCTGCCCAAAGAGAAAATTCAATCTTGTCTAATGCAGCTCCACCTAATAAGAGACAAAAGGAAGTAAGCATACCAATAGTAATATTTCCTATAAACCCCAATTTCTTGAATTTCAAAGAATATGCTGCAATAAATACAGACCCGATCAATAAAATCAATATTGCCTGAATATTTTTAGTAAGAAAAATAATCGCATCCCCTACCACAAAAAGGGCTATTGTTAATATTAAAGCTGTGTTTCTAGATATCCTCCCAGATGGAATAGCACGTTCTGGACAATTTATCTTATCAATTTCAACATCTTTCCAATCATTTAAAGCGTGACCTGCAGAAGCTGTTAAAAATGCCGCTAAAAAGCAAATTAAAACATTAAATAAATTTTTTTCAATCGTAAACAAGAAACCACTTGCTACGGCTCCAATTAAAACTCCAATGGCTGCTCCTAGCCCATTGAGAGGGCGCATAATCTGAAATGCACCCTTTATTCCTTCCATTTTAATCGATCCCGCATATATGATATACATTTTGATAAATATTAGTCATGTGAGAAATCCAATCATTCAATTTCTCAGGAGATTTAGGATAATTTCTATACATCGATTTAATCTTTTTCATCTCTTTAGCTACCTTTCTCAATTTATTCAAGAGAGACAACTTTCTAATACCCCTAAAAACTCTTTTTATTTTATCCGTAATTCGTAATTTAAATTCCTTACCTAAAGAGGCATTTAAAATATCTTCTTCAGTCATTATTTTATGCGACATTCCATAGTTTAAATCTTGGTCGTCCATTAATTGTAGTAATATTCTAAATAAGTCCAAACCGGCTTGTTTAGCCCCATATCCCTTCATATATTCTAAATTATAATCCCATAAGGATTCTTTACTAGTATTTTCTTTTTCTAATGCTGAAATTACAGTGTTCCCTGCTATAACTCCTGCTTGCATGCTAGGACCAATCCCTCCACCATGAATTGGGTTTACTTGACATGCTGAATCCCCAACTAGAACTAATCCGTCATCTACTAGACTATATATTGGTCTACGTGTCGGAACAACACCACCTCCGCCTTTAACTAAAGTTGAATTTTCAAATAAAGGATTATTTAGAACATGAGTTTGAAATAATTTTTTTGGGTTTTTATGATTTGGAATCATTTGGACTCCCAAACCCGAATTTACTCTTAAATCGCCTTCAGGAAATATCCAATAATATCCGCCAGGGGCAAAACTAGAAGTTAAATATATTTTACAGTGTTGTATATCTTCAAGCCCTGATTTTAAATCACGAATCTCCCGATAACAAACCTCCACTTCGGTAGGTTGAATTATATCATTACAAAACATCTTAATTTTATTTCTAATTACAGCACGAAACCCGCTTGCATCTATAATGATTGATGAAATTAATTTTTGTTTTTTATTTTCTTTTAAATTTTTAATATATACTCCCCATCCATTTCCAGTAATCGGTTCTATTACTAATGCCTCATCAATCAAGGTGGCTCCTGCATCTATTGCCTCATTAACTAACCTTTGTCCAAATAAATGCCGGTTTATTATAAAACCATCTCCAGGAACTGTAAACACCGTTTTTTTATCTGGAGATATTAATTCGATGGCATCAATGGTATTTTCTAATTCATCACCCTTTGGAGATCCCAAAATTCCACTTAAATCATCAAAATGATGTTTACCTATAGCATCCCCACAAACTTTATCTCCTATTTCAGTTCGTGGTTTCTGATCTATCATGCAGACGTTAAATCCTGCTTTTGCAATTGTTTTTGCAGTTAATGAGCCCGCAGTTCCCGAGCCGACAATTACTACATCAAATGTTGCCATTTTATTTGTTCCAAAATTTTTTATTTTAAAAAAAGTTAAATTTGTGGAATATATTTCAAAAAAAGCTTTAAAAATCTCTATGATACCAAAAAAAAATATTTTAAAATTATAAAATATAGTGAAAAACTCTTAAATTAAGATTAATTCAAAAAATTTTCAATTTTAATTAGTCAAAATGTATCAAAAGTTAATTTATTCAAATATCAAAAATAGGTATTTAGTTAAATAAAAAATGTTTTGATAAAAGTTTTTTACAAATTTTCAAGAAATTTGGGATTTTTCTAAAGAGAATCAATCAATCCTTTCCAATCAACATGCTTATCAATCAATTCCTGAGTCAATTTGATTTTTTCTTTGTTTTCTAAAGAGATATATCCATGAGCATTAGCTAGAAGCCTAGCAGTCGTGTTAGTGTCATAGGGTACAAGAATAACTGGAACATTATATTCTCTTGCTTTGACCAAAATTGTAACCGGTGGATAAAGATTTCCTGTACAAATAAGTACATTAAATTGTTTTGTCTCCAATGCGGCAGCCAATAGATCTGGCCGGTCGCCACCTGTAATTAAACAATTATTTAATGTTCTCCTGAAATATTTTATTGCATTTTCTGGGCTCATAGCTCCAATTAGTAGATTTTCGACCAATTTTAACCTAGCTTCTTTACTATCTGCTTCAATGATCGATCCACCTGTTATTTTAAAAACATCTTCAACAGTTGGTGAAATCAATTTTGATTCAATTGGAATTATTCCATACGTTTTAAGTCCTGTTTGATTCTTTATGACTGGAATAAATTCATATCGTATTGTTTTAATTGCGTGAGAACTTACGTTATTAAACAATATACCTGCCAATTCTGCTTTATTTAGACCAAAATATTCTTTTTGTAAAAATATATCATCCATCAGCGAATATTCTTCTCCATTAGTGATTATAAGACTTTTAGCCTGCAAAATTTTACCAAAAACCGGATTACATAGTCCTAATACAGCCATATCTTGGTTTCTCTGTTGTCCCTCAATGATAATAATGTCATAGTTCGCCGATACTCTCTCAAATGTATCAACTATTTTTTGAATTGTTTCCTTTCTTTTTTCTTTTGACAATACTTGAAGAATGAATTCTCTACTTAAAAGGATAGGACATATATCTTCAAGAGATTCTTTTAAATCAAGTAAAGTTTTCATCAAAATTGTATCACTATCTTGAAGTATCTTACCTGTTGAAGTTTCTTTTTTGCGTCCTATTGGTTTAAAATATCCAACTTTATGGCCTGCTTTTTTCAACAACAAAGAAAGACCTACGATTACAGCAGTTTTTCCCGAAAATCTCCTTGGTGATGTAATAATTAATTTTTTTATTTTTGTTCATCTCCTATACTTAATGTAATTTTAACATCTAAAGCAACAGATTTTTTTCCTTTTTCAAACACAAATAGAGGATTTACATCCAATTCATTAATAATGGGATAATCTTTACATAATCTTCCAACTCTACAAATGACATCTACCAAAGAATCGATGTCTGAGGGTGGTTCTCCCCTAGCACCTTTTAGTAATGAATATACTTTTGTTTCACTAACCATTTTAAATGCTTCTTTTTTACTTAATCCTTTATGATTTAAGCGAAATGCAACATCTTGGAGGAAATTTACATAAATGCCTCCTAAACCAGTCATAATTAAAGGACCAAATTGAGGGTCTCTATTCATTCCTATAATTATTTCTTTAAAGTTTGGTATATCTACCATTTCTTGAACTTCAATTCCATAAATTTGGGCTGTAGGCATTGCTCTTGTAACTATGTTCATTATGGTTTTATACGTATTCCTAACTTCTTGAGCATTTTTAATCCTAATAACAACCCCGCCTATATCTGATTTATGAAGTATTTGTGGTGAACAAATTTTCATTACTACTGGATAGCCAAATTTATCTGCAACTGATACAGCCTCATCGGCGGAAGTTGTAAGCAGTACTTTAGGTACAGGTATTCCATATGCTGAAGCTATGTTAACCGCTTCAGGTTCGAGTAATACGAGCCTATTATCATCTCGAACACTTTTAAATATGCGATCTACTTTTGCTCGATCGATACTATCAAATTCAGCAGGTGGTTCTTTAGCCTTTAGTTCATCTTGAAAATCAGAATAGAGCGATAAACCTTTTAAAGCTCTAACTCCCCTCTCTGGAAAATCGTAACATGGAATATTTGCTTTAGAGAGGATTTCTGCACCTTCTTCGACACTTTTTCCGCCCATATAAGCTGTGACTATAGGTTTATCTTTAAAATTTGGGGCAATTTTAACAACTTTATTTGAAGTTTCTACAAATTCGGTCATTGCTTGAGGAGACATAAGAATAATTGCCATGTGAACATGTTCATCTTCTAAACAAGTTTTCAATGCAATTTCATATCGATCACTGTCTGCATCTCCTAATACATCAACTGGATTTAGAACTGCTGCTGCAGCTGGAAGAACTCCACGTAATTTATTTATGGTTTCAGGTAAAAAACCCGCAACTCTTAAATCATTCTTCTCTACAGCATCAGTACATATGATGCCTGGTCCACCAGCGTTGGTTATTATTGCTACTCCCTTCCCATTGGGAATTGGCTGATTTGATAAAGCAATTGCGTAATCGAATAAACTCTGCATATCATCTGCACGAATAACCCCTGTTTGTTTAAATGCCATCTCGTAAGCAATATCTGCACCAGCAAGCGCTCCTGTATGTGATGATGCAGCTTTTGCTCCTGCGCTTGATGTACCAGATTTTAAGATTACAATTGGCTTTTCTGAGCTTTCTGCTACGTCTAGAAATTTCTCACCATTAACGATATTCTCTAGATATAAAAGAATAACTTTAGTTTCTGGATCTTTTGAAAGTGCTTCTACAAAATCAACAGATGTCAAATCCGCTTTGTTCCCTAAAGAAATAAACTTACTAAAGCCAATACCTTCTTGTAAACTCCAATCCAATATTGAAGTAAGCATTGCCCCTGACTGTGAAATAAAAGCAATAGAGCCTTTAAGTGGTGCTCTTGGGGCAAATGTTGCATTTAATAATGTTTTTGAACCATAACTAGTTAAACCTAAAACATTTGGTCCCAGCATTCTGATTCCGTATTCTTTACAGATTGAAACCAACTTCTTTTCAAGTTCTGCTCCCTCAACACCAATTTCTTTGAATCCTGCAGAAATCACAATTACTGCAGTAATCTTTTTTCGACCACATTGTTCCATTACATTAGGAACAAATTTTGCGGGAATAATAATAACAGCAAGGTCGATGTTATCTGGGACATCTTCAACAGATGGATAAGCTTTTTTTCCTAAAATTTCAGTAGCTTTAGGGTTAATAGGATAAATCTTTCCATTATAACCGCCTTGAATTATATTATTCAGAACGGCATATCCTACTTTAGCGGAATTATTCGACGCTCCTATAATAGCTACTGATTTTGGATTGAAAAACTTATCTATACTCATTTTTCAAAAATCCTCAACAATATGTAACAAAATCTTATTTTATCAACTTTTAAAAATTTTTGAATTATAAAATTATAAATTTTTTTAAATTACATCATGGGAACGAATTTTGTCTAGTTGAATGAGATTTTTAGATAAATCTTCTCTAATTTTTGACATATTTTCTTCTCTCTCTGCTAATTCGTTCTTTTTATCAAGTAATTCTTTAATTTTTTTATTTAAATTATCTTGAGCGACTTTTAAATTGTTTGTTAAATTCTCAATATTTTTTTCAATTTTTTCTCTTTTATCGGATGATTTTTCTAATGATCGAAATGTTTCCTTTTCCTTGGCAAGTTCAAACTCTTTTTTAGAAATCTCATCTCTTAATTTAGATACCTTTTTTTCTATTTTTCCAATTTCTTCTCGATCGCCTGTTATAGAAATTTCCAATTGGGCTACACTTTTACGAACTTTAGAAATTTCAAGCTCTAATTCTGAAATTTGCTCATTAAGTAGTGCTTCTTGCATACCTTTGGTAATTTCCTCTTCTGTAAATTCCATAATTCCTCCCTCTTTAATTTCTTTTTTCTCATTAACCTTCTTCCGAATTTTTTCAGCCAATTTCTCTCTCAACTTGGCAGATTCTTCTTCCATTTTAGCCAACTTCTCTTGTTCTTTTGCAATTTTAAGTTGGACTTTAATTAGCTCTAATTTAGATTCTGCAGCAATTAGCTCTTGTTTAGCCAAATCTTTATTTCGTTGTGCTGCTTGCTTAAGTTTCTGAATTTCTTCATCCATTTTACTAGTCCTTCCTAATAATTTTTCTTAACTCTTTATCTTTATAATCAAGGATTATTAATTTTTCTAAACAAATTAGAAATCGCTATTATATGTTGGAATTAAATAATTTTACTTTGTTTGCGATAATTTCTATAAAATCTCCAGATTTTATAAAATTTGTATTTTCTAAATCCAACATAATAGAATTTGAAGGAGATAGGGAAATAACTATTACCCCATCATCGTAGATTTGATCAACTTTACCTTGAATCATTAAATTTTTATCTTTATAATCAATTAAAGGTTTCTCTTCTATAGATTTTCTAATATTTTCTCCCCACACGAATTTATCATTTATACCAAATTCAATAAAATATTTGGATCCTATTTTTGGTGTTTCTCCATCCCACTCAGCTGCCCCAGAGCCAAAATCGGTTTCAAACCATATCAGAACTCTATCATTACTTTGTTCTATAATTCGTTTAACAATAATTTTCATGTTTTAATTGCCCCACTTCTAAATTGAATTGATACCTATTAATCCGACCTTATATAGAATTGAATATAATCTTCGTAATAGAATTCAAATAAATTTCAAATTCATTTTTAAAAATTTTAAATAAATTCCTATAAGGCTGTTCTAAAATTACTAGATTATTTTTTACCCAACTGCATTTTGGATCAACTACAAAGTAATATTCTTTTTTTGAAATCTGCTTTATATTTCTAATTGGAAATATTTTACACATTACAGGCTTATTCATATGAATAGAACAACCTGAATTCTTATTATAAAAAGGGCAAGGGAGGTTTAAAAAATAATGAAGTGTAAAATCCTCTTTATCTAATGGATTCATAACTTTTTCTTTAGTAAGTTTCAATTTTAAATTTCGTTTTCTTGCTTCTAACTCTAAAAACTTTTTCTCATCATTAGTTATTTGCAATTTCTCAAAAAGAGAAACACAACATCTATTTTTACATTGCTTGCAAGAATATGAATTTGAATTATTATTAATCGAATTAAAATTAATTTCAGTGAAACAAGTTTTGAAATTATTTAAAATTAGTCATCTCCAGCCGATGAAATTTTTTATAACTAATATTTGATTATTATAATAAAACTGTTTAAAATTTGTGAATTAAAAATTTAAGTGAAATAATTGCATTTATTTGTATACGGGACTTTAACAGATGAGGAATTTCTCCACCGCGTAACTAGAAGACCATTGGGACACTTTAAAATTATTAAAGCCAAACTACCCGAATATAAAAGAGACTCAACAATAAAAATATCAAAATGTGACCATGATTCATCAGTTGATGGTAGATTAATTTTAAACTTAGATAAAAATGATCTCGAGCTTTTAGATTATTATGAGAGTTGTAATTCGGATAATGCTGAAACTGATGAAACAAATTGGTATAACCGGAAAATAGTTTCCGTAATTACAAGTGATGATGAAACGTTTAATGCATTCGTATACATTCCCAACTTTTAGATTCTATATCATTTTGGTGTTTAATTAATGTCCATCTTCAGAAAAAAACCACTCGGTAAGTGTCCAAGATGTGGAAATGTAACACATGCAAGATGGATTAAATTAGGTAGAGAAATTAAATGTGAAAATTGCGACTTCAAATTAAGAGTTATTGTAAAAAGAAAACAACATTTAGAGGCTAAAAAAAAGCCTTTGGGGATCGTTGATACTATAGAAGAAGCTTATGGAATTTCAATGGGTATTGAAATTGAAACTTATACAATTAGAATTTCAGGTGGAAAATATTTAATTGGATATGATGATGTAGTCTACCCTAAAGAGCAGGTTTTTGAAGATGGAGAAATATTTACCCAAGATCTTACAATAGGTTCCGAATTCAATAGTCCTGTATTTTATCAGCTCTATAATGCTTATTTTCGCTTGAAAGCTAGT
>JABXJV010000112.1 GCA_013375355.1 Candidatus Helarchaeota archaeon | reverse complement strand
TAACCATCCATCAGGTTATTTTCAGCGGATTTATTATATTTATTCCCGGAATGATAATAAAATTACTTACCGCTTCCTTTATAACAATTTGGTTTAAAAAATATGCTTCGTCAGGAAATAAGTTCGAATAAAGTATAGAAGAAATTGTAATGACCAATATGTAAATAACCTCATCCTTAAAGCACTAAAAAAATTGATTTAACAAGAAATATATATGAAACCACAGGAAAATTCTCGATATATGATTATCAGATTTTTTAGGTTAAGAGGAATAAAATTAAGTTTTTAATGTTGCACATTTAATATATTTTTGATATATTTTAAAATTAGTAGGGGCGAAGCATTCAACCAAAGAATTTTCAAAAAATTTACATTATAGGCAAAAAAATGCTTCGCCCCCACACCCTCAAAAACAAAAATATAGCGACCTGGAAAAAAGGATTAATCTTCAATATTAACAAACTCTGATACATCATCCCCATTTGCGAATTTATCAAGAATTTCATATATTTTATTTCTTGTTTGAATGACAATTTCGGGAAGTGTGCCCACAATCTGCTCGACATCTCGATATGCCTGTGAAATTATACTCTTTGCACGCTCTGCAAATGCTTTTCTATCTTCTCCATCGTATCTTGAAAAGAATATGTCCAATATCCTTTTAGCAGTATTTTCCACATTAAAGTATTCTGGTATTTCACCCGCCTTAATCTGGTCCAATGTTTCAGGATTATTTTCAAAAAACTCCTTTAAGCTGGTTTTGACTTCTGGAAATTTTTCCAAATACTTTCTCAGCAGTTGAACAGTCTGAAGTTCTATCTCTCTTCTAATATCCTCTTTGGTTTTTGCAAGATTTTTGTGAGAATCACCAGTTGTTTCATCAACACTCTTACTTTCTTTATTAATATTCAACCTCTTTTCTCCCGCATTATAAGTAATATTAACAGCCGAGAGTTTAGACTCAGATGAAAATGAAACTTTATAACTCTCACTGCTGAATAAAATAGGCTCTTCTTCTTTTATATTAATATTCAGCGGCTGCATTAATCTATTATATCCCTGTGAAATTGCATTTACCTGCATATAATCCTCCTTGATAAATTTTATTCCTTATTGGGTTAATTTAAATTTTTTATTAACAAAACTATTATAAATTTAGGGTTTCTTTTTAAAAAATCGAAAAAAACTTTAATTATTCTCTCATTCTTTGAAGGAAAAATAATATGAATTTTCTTCGTTATTTGATTCTACGGTTTATTATGAGACCAAGAGAATATCAACATGATAAAAAAATAATAATGGTGATAGGTCAGACATTCCTGTCTAACCAAAATTAATTAAGAGAACAGACAGGAATGTCTGTTCTACCTTTCGTTGTCTTTAGGTTAGGACATATGAGAACGTATTACTCATAGTTTTCCATGGCTTATTATAAAGTTTAATGAAAACCCATATAATAAAAAATATGATAATATAATCTTAATTCTCAAAAGAGATTAATTGGTATAGTTAAATTTATATATTCACTAAAGTTTCGTTAATAATAAAAAATGAAATTATCTTTTCAATCCGGAAAGAAAAATAAGGAATAGTCATTTTTATTATCGTAATTTCAGCAAAAATACTTTAATTTTCGGAAATTTTCAAAATAATTGCCGAATTTTAAATAAAAATTTTAATTATAAATTAATCTTGACTTATCTTTTTTTCTGAATTATATTTTTAAGTTAAATGAATCTAAAAAAATTTTTATTTAGGTTATAAATGCACAAAAAAATGAAAAACTTAAAATTTTTATTAATATTATCAATAATAGCAATACTTTCAGCATCATCGGTAAGTCTTTTGAAGCAAGAAAACCAGGACGATAAATGGAAGGTGCTTCAATTTCCTTACGAAAATATGATGGATGACCATTTCAGGCGCCTCGTTGATGAATTTAACATAAACAAAAAACTCCCACAAAATAAGTTAGAATTTAAAGAATATAAAAATAAAATAATAAATAACCTCTGGAAGTCTTTCGGATGGAAACCCAACAAAAAGACAGACCTCCAAGCCCAGATTACAGGAAAAACAGATATGGGGGATTACATAATCGAAAAACTCCTCTTCCAAAGTATTCCTGGGATGTATGTTACAGCAAATGTATTTGTCCCTAAAAACATTACATCTCCTGTTCCTGCAATTGTATGTCCGCACGGTCACTGGGAGTATGGACGCTATCAGCCACAGGTTCAATCGCGCGGGATTGGTCTTGCAAAACTTGGATACATCGCACTGATGCTCGACGCATACGGATTCGGCGAAAGAAAATATACAGGGCACAGGAATGCTTACCTTTTGAAACCTACTGGGATTACACTTGAAGGGCTCCAGATATGGGACAATATGCGGGCAGTAGATTACCTGCTCACAAGAGACGATGTTGACCCGAAAAAAATCGGAATAACCGGTGCATCCGGAGGTGGTAATCAGACAATGTACACTGGGCTTCTCGAACCAAGAATTAAAGTTGTTGTCCCCGTTGCGTCAATCAGTACCCTGAAAGGTTTATTTTTCAGAGGGATTGGATGTGTATGCGAAACTACACCAAATATACTTCGATATGCCGACCTGTGGGACATCACAGCAGCAACCGCTCCAAAACCTCTTTTATACATCAATACCGTTCTTGACCCCATCTTCCCCATCTCTGCTGGAAGAGAGTCATACTTCGAAACAAAAAAGATATACAATACAATCAGGGAAGGCGAAAAGGTCAAAAAGGTTGAAGTCTTTGCAAAGCATGATTATAACAAATCTATGCGCGAGGCGATGTATGGGTGGTTCGACCACTGGTTTAAAAATAAATCAGGATTTCGTACTGAAGAACCAGAATTCAGCACACTGCCCATCGACGCTGAGGCTTTCAAGGTTTTATCAAACGGAGTGGAGTTAAAATCCCCTGAAACTCTGCTGTCTTTAAATTATAAAATCGCAAAGAACCTTCCACCAAAAACCGAAATAAAAAACAAAAAAGATTTGGAAAGACATAAGACTACTTTAAGAAATAAGTTAATCAATGAGATTTTCGGCGGATTTCCACTCGAAAAACCATATGAAGCAAGAATCATCCGAAAAATTGAAGAAGATAATTT
>JABXJV010000111.1 GCA_013375355.1 Candidatus Helarchaeota archaeon | reverse complement strand
TTTTCAAGTCTTGTTTACATATTTATTGTAGATTAGATATAAAAATTTTGAGATTTATCCACAAGCTTAAAGAGTGACAATATCTGTGTATGGTCATATACGATTACGACGTTTTAGATCCTGAAATAAATTCAGGATGACACGACTACTGTAATAAATTAATGCACGCCAATTTGTCATTCCGAACTTGTTTCGGAATCTCTTTTTTGTTAAAATTATTTTAATAGTAGTTTATGGGCAATAAATAAAAAAGTGTAAACATAAAGACAAAACAATACAATTTAATATAATAAATAAATTCCAAATTTTACATAAAGATTTTATTTTTTTATTTTAGGAAACTATCTTATAATGCAAATTATGTAGAATTAAACACATTTCATTATAAAAGGTTCAATTAATCACATATAAAGAATAAATTTTAAAAAAAATTATTTGCATTTACTAATAAAAAATATATATTTAAAATTGATTTATAAAAAATATAATAATTCAGGAAATTAATTGGAAGAAT
Source organism: Candidatus Helarchaeota archaeon (assembly GCA_013375355.1). The sequence continues at coordinate 4,648 of JABXJV010000111.1, read as the reverse complement.
ACATTGATTTTTCAAAGATTACTGGCTTTTCTGAAATTTTTATTGACTATATAAATAACTTTGATAAGATAAGCAGATTTTATACAGGTAGTCCTTTTTCTGAACAATCATGGAAAAAAATTCTATGTTCGATAACCAATCAACCATACAAAAGAGAGCCTCTCTGCAAAATTCTTAAAAAACAGAATAAAATTTCAGGCACTGACCCAGAAACATTTGAAAATATAAATTCTCTTAAAGATGAGAACTGTTTTGCAGTTGTTACAGGACAGCAGCCAGGGATTTTTACCGGTCCCCTTTATACGATATATAAGGCATTGACCATTATAAAACTTTCTGAATCGCTTAAAAAAAGATATAGTTATAACTTTGTTCCTGTATTCTGGATTGAAACAAATGACCATGACTTCGAGGAGGTGAGAGCTGTAAACCTCATCGCGAAAGATAAATCACTGGCACTATTAAAATACCAACCCGAGAAAGAATTTTTAAATAAGCCTATCGCAGAAATTACTTTTGATAATGAAATTGATAACTTTTTGAAAAATTTCTATGACATTTTACCAGATAATGAATTTAAGATTGATATAGTGGAATTATTATATAAATGTTATCAAAAGTTTACATCAATTTCCTCTTCATTCAGAATGGTTATGTCAGCGATGTTTAAAGGAACGGGGTTGATATTGCTCGATCCATCCGACCCAGAAATAAAAAATTTAGCAAGTGATATATTCTTAAAAATTGCAGGAAATTGGGAAAAATTAAGCAAAGGTTTTTCCCAGACATATCAGAAATTAATCAAACTTGGTTATCATCCCGAGGTAAAGATTAAGGAAAATTCTTTAAATCTATTTTATCACAAATCGGAGGAAAGAATGCCGATTTATATAAATAATAATAATATTGTATTTGGAAAAGGCAAAGAAATAATTAAAAGAGAAGAATTAATTGATAAAATAATAAAAAATCCTGAAAATTTCAGCCCGAATGTTCTTACCAGACCAATTATGCAGGATTTTCTTCTTCCCACCATCTCTTATGTGGCAGGACCTACAGAAATATGTTATTTCTCTCAAATCGGCGAGGCTTACAAATTAATGGAAATCCCAATGCCTTTGATATTTCCAAGAACAAGCATAACCATAATCGACAAAAAAATACATAATACATTGAAAGAATTCGACATCCTTCCTTCTGAATTAATGGAAAAAAGAGATATATTCAAGAACAAATTAACCGAAAAATTTATGATGCCAGAACTAACTAATCTGTTTCAAGAAAGCGAAGATAACATCAAAAAGGTTTATCAGAAAATCTCTTCCGAAGCAGAACCTATTGATATTACATTAAAAAAGGGTATAGAAAATTCTTTCAGAAAAATATTTTATCAATTTAACAAAATCAAAGATAGATTTGAAAAGAAAATCCAAGAGAAGCATAGTATTATAAAAATTAAAACAGAAGAGATAAATAATCTTATATTTCCGAATGGAAAACTTCAGGAACGAAAGATTAACGTCTTCACCTTTATTTCAAGATATGGGTTAAAATTCATTAAATTCTTATTCGATGGGACCAATATCTATTCACAAAAACATCAACTCCTTTTCTTAAAGAAACTATCAGATAAAGAATGAAAGTAACAATAATGGCGTTTGGAGCACACCCAGATGATGTAGAGTTAAGGTGTGCAGGCACGCTGATAAAACTTGCCAAGAAGGGTCACAAAACTGTTGTTGTTGATATAACGCAAGGGGAATTCGGTTCAAGAGGGAGCCCACAAAAAAGAATTAAAGAATCAAAAAAAGCACTCAATGTCATGGGCTTAAATCTCAGAGAAAACTTGAAAATTCCTGACACCAACATTGAAATAAACGAAGGAAACAAAATTAGAGTTATAAATGTTATCAGAAAATATAAACCTGAAATTGTATTTCTTCCCTACTGGGATGACAGACACCCTGACCACGCCAATGCAAGCAAACTAATAAATGATGCATCATTTTATTCCGGATTAAAAAGTATTAAAACCGATTACGAATCCTTCAAACCTATCTATAACATTTACTATATGTGTCATTATACATTTGAACCGACATTTATAGTTGATATATCAGATGTATTTGAAAAAAAAATCAAGGCAATAAAAGCATATAAATCACAATTTGAAGTCAACAAAGATACGGAATTAGACGATTTAATAAAATCCCCATTTTCTGTGGAAAATCTTGAAGCAAAGGATAGATTCTATGGTTCCCTTATCGGTGTAAGATATGGAGAACCATTTTTATTAAGAAACCCTGTTAAAACAAGCGACCCTATTAATCTCCTTTTCTCATAATAAAATTTGAAAGAAGAGAAAACACATGAAAAATGAAAATATTCTTATTGTTGATGATTCAAAAGAGATAAGAAATGTACTTTCTGTTTACCTGAAAGCAAAAGGCTTCGAGGTTTATACCGCTGAAAATGGGAAAAAGGCAATAGACCTGACCAAAGATAAAGTAATAGACCTTATAATAACAGATATTAGAATGCCCGAAATGAATGGATATCAGCTGACCAAAAAAATAAAGGGTGAAAAACCCAGGATTGGAATTATTATTATGACCGCATATACCTCGATTTATACCGAAGGGGACATAAGGAAAATTGGAGCAGATGATTACATTTCCAAGCCATTTGAGCTTGCTGATATGAATGAAAAAATAGAAAGGGTGATGTTCCAAATGAAATCCCTCAAACCTATGAAATAAACAAAAAACTTGCAAATTAAAGTATAATTAGTTAAATTGATATGCTTTTATATAAAATAATTTATGGAATAAAAATAAAATTAACAATCTATGCTCGAAGAATTTACTGAAAAGATAACTATTGCATTCAAAAAACTTCGCGGTTTAGCAACCATAAGCGAGAAAAATATAAATGAACCATTAAGAGATATAAAGCGAGTATTGCTTGATGCTGATGTTAATTATAAGGTTGTAAAGTCATTAATGGAACAGGTTCAAAAGAAATCACTTGGACAGGAAGTTATAAGAAGTATCACACCGGGACAGCAAATTATAAAGATATTCTACGATGAATTGAAAAATATATTAGGAGATTCAACGTCTGAATTCATAATGAAACCAACCGACACGATTGTCGTAATGATTGTTGGGCTACAGGGTTCAGGAAAAACTACCTTCTGTGTCAAATTATCGCATTATGCAAGAAAGAAGGGAGGGAAATCCTCAATAATCGCAGCAGACCCATACAGACCTGCAGCAGTAAAACAACTTGAGGTAATGGGAAAAGCTGCAAATATACCTGTTTTTTCAAGAATTACAGAAGATGTAATTTCCAGTACAAAAGAAAATATTGAAGATGCGAAAAAGAGTGGATATAATATGATGATAATGGATACTGCTGGCAGGCTTCACATAGATGATGAGATGATGGATGAACTTGTTAAATTAAAACAAGAGGTCGTTCCAGATGAAACCCTCCTTGTTACAGATGGTATGACAGGTCAGGATGCTGTAAAAACTGCTATTGAATTTCAAAAAAAACTTGACATTACTGGTATAGTTCTAACCAAACTCGACGGAGATGCTAAAGGGGGTGCTGCCCTCTCGATGAGGGCAGTAACAGGTAAGCCTATAAAATTTATCGGAGTAGGCGAAAAATTAGGAGATATAGAGGTATTTCATCCTGATAGATTTGCTTCCAGAATATTGGGTATGGGGGATATAATTTCTTTAGTTGAAAAGGCAGAAGATGCATTGGACAGAGAGCGTGAACGTCAAGAAAAATTGAAATTGAAAAACTTTACCTTTCAGGATTTTTATGACCAGATACAGCAGTTAAAAAGAATGGGACCCATTGAGCAGATATTAGAAATGATTCCATTCGGAGGCGAATCCCTTAAAGGGCTGAAGATTGATGATAAACAGTTTGTTAAAATTGAAGCTATAATAAATTCTATGACCAAAGAAGAAAGGGAAAATCCTAAAATTTTAGATGGAAGGAGAAGAAAGAGAATTGCGAAAGGGAGTGGAACAAATATCGAAGAGGTAAACAGATTGCTCAAACAATTCTTTCAGATGCAGAAGATATTTAAAAATTTCAGCCGTTTTGGACTAAAAAGGTTTGAAAGAATACAAACCCTGTTTGGCGGAACATAAAAAAAGGAGATACTGTGGCTACGAAGATAAGATTAAAAAGAATGGGAAGAAAGAAAAGACCATTTTATCGTATAGTTATAGCAGATTCTCGCTCTCCGAGAGATGGAAGATTTATAGAATCAATCGGGTACTATAATCCTATTGCAGAGCCCATCGACCTGAAAATAGATGAGGAGAAGGCTACAAAGTGGTTGAAGAACGGCGCTATCCCAACAGAAACAGTTAAAAGTCTTTTCAGAATGAGAGGAATTACCCTCAGATTCGATTTAATTAAAAAGGGTTTTCCCGAGAATAAAATAAGAGAAGAATACCAAAAACATCAATTGCTTCAGGATGAAAGGAAGAAAAGGAAAGCGCTCCTGAAAAAAATCAAGAAAAAAGCCGTTGAAACACAAGAAGAACAGCAACAGAACGCCAAAGAAAATGACAGCAAAAATGACTAATACTTTTTGTTAATTTTTTTAATATTGAAT
>JABXJV010000110.1 GCA_013375355.1 Candidatus Helarchaeota archaeon | reverse complement strand
TTGCTCCCGAAATCCCTGGTCCAAGTGATTCATTATAATAAACATCTATAGTTACATTTCTTCCCGAAGGAACGAATAGACCACCAATCTGAGGAGAGGTTAGGGTTGTACTTCTATCGCCAACAAAGATGCTAACAGGGGTTGTTGCATTTGCATAATTTGTCTTATTTGCGGTAATATAAATTACATATGTACCTCCACCACCAAAAATGGAAGTATTAAAGGTAAGATTATAAGTTCCAGATGGAGAAACCTCTTTGTAAGAGAAATTATTTAAAGGCCAATATTGAGCACCCAGTTCAGAGCTAACCGTAATATTTGCATTTGATATTAATGTACCGTTATCGATATCTCCATACTCAAGTTGAACAGTAACATTTCTATCTATTCCTACTGGACTGGGTTGAATGAAGGTGAGATTTGTGTATATATTGCGGATATTTATAGATATAAAAATTTCTTGATTGACATGTCCAGTTTTACTTGCGTTTATTTTTAATGGATAAATTCCTATCGGCTTAATTGTTGTATTTAAAATTATTTGGTAATGTCCTGACCCCATCTCTTGAATTGTATAATAACCCGAGTTCCAATCACATTTTACAGTTGCATTCGAAATTCCTTGATTTAAAGAATCATTATAATATGCGTCTATTGTTACATTTGTTCCCCAAGGAACGAACAGACCACCGATTTGTGGAGATGTAAAAATAGTAGTTTGCGTAACTTCAAGCTGAATTAATTTATCTCTGTATTGTGGTATAAAATATGTCTTATTTGCAGAAACCGATAAATTATATAATCCATATTGCCAACCAGTAGTATCAATTTCTGCGATATAAACCCCACCCCCATAATAAGTCATAAAACCTTTAATTTCAGTCGCATTATCAATTGTATAATTTAAAGTTGCCCCAATAATACCTTCTTCTTCATCTATGTCGGTATAATTTACTTTAATAAGCACTGTATCTCCAGTAAAAATAGGAGTAACTAATGCATCTTGATCCTCAGCCCGATCTAAAGTTGTATTGTGAGTTACATCGAAATTTAATACGAATAAGCCGACTTGGGCTGCATTTCCATCATTCCAACGAATATTAGCTGTATATTTACCTGCACTTGCATTTTTAGGTCCTAATGTAAAATTATCAAACTCAACATATCCAGAAGAATCTGGCGATTTATTTTGGGATGCTTGATCCCATATAGTGCCATTTGGATAAAGAATTAATAATGAAGCATTTGTCTGGGTTAGATCAGGGATTAATTGACTATCGATAGTTGCGTTAATTTTTATAATATCGGAAATTTCAAAGCTGGTATTTTTTTCCCAAGTGGCAAAGGCCCATTTCCAAATTGTTGCGTTTAACACATAATTAGGAGCTTCAGCTATAAACTTCCATCTACCATTGATGGCAATACTCTTTGGGATAATTAAAGTAGAATTTCCAGGACCTGAAGTCTGTAAAACATTATTAATTTTGTCACTACCGTAAGGATCAATCACTTGAGTTACATTCCAATTCACAGGCTTCGAAACATTAAAGTAGTAATCTGTTTGATAAGTTCCAGGAATAGAAACCCCAAAATACAATGTCCACTCTGCTTTTGTTCCATTTATTACTGTAAATTCACTTCCCTGTAATCCAAGCTCTGTGGTTGTATAAGTAGATGATGTCGCATTAACAAAGATATCAGTGTCGACATAAATCAAACCTGTCGAATTAGAGGAAAATGAAAAGTTATACTCAGTACCTCCTGCAGTTCCCAACCAACTATCATTAAAAGAAGTTGTACCTAAACCAGGAAGGCCTAAATCTGAAATGCCTACTGTTGTTCCATGCTCAATATCAGTTAAATTAAGCTCAATTTGAGATGGTCTTGGAATACTTGGAAGTTTTAATGTAATATTATCAAAATAAATTGTTATATTAGCCGTCGGAGTAAAAGGCTGATTACCCCATGAAACACCAAAACTCACACTAATATTACCCGGTGGATCATAATCATAAAGTTCTGGATTGAAAGGGTCAATTGTATCCGAATACCATGTATCATTGGCTATATCATTCCTCAATCTCCTCAATTTAAATTCTTGCGCTAATCCATTTACAACAATTCTGCAATAAAGTGAAGTACCACCTGGTGCTTCACTAAGAGTAATCCAAGTGGTATCATTAGTTATTAATCTATAATTGAAATCAATAATCCAATCTTTAAATGGAATTTCATTTCTATCGAAATTAAACGTATAATTCCAATATGAATCCACACCTTGCCAATCATTTGTGGAATTTGCAATGAATTTTAAATATAGAGAATCATTTGAATCTAAAGTTTCATTATACCAATCAAAAACCACAAGTGATGCGTTTGGACTACCAGTATAATTAGTCCAGTAGGTATCATCATAACCATAATCGAAAGTTTTATTCATCCATAATTTATCATATTCTAATATATTAGTTATAGTAAATAAAATATCATTAGCATCCCAATTCTCTGGAACAATAATGGATGCATTTTCAGGTTTTGAAACGTTAATATTATATTCCTGAAAAACTCCTTGCCCAAACTCAGTTACATTTTGATGTATTCCTACTCCAGAATATTCATCCGAATTAGATTGAATAGAAATAATAGGAAAGTCAATATTAGATTCAGATTGATTAGACATTAATTTAGAATATGAATTATTTTTATCCGAAAAATTATAGAAATTTAAATTGATGAATATCATTAATGAGAGAAATAATAATGTTAAAAACAGTGATTTAGATCTTTTTGATGGCATATATTTCATTCCTTAATAAAGTTTTGTAATATCGACATTTTTAAAGGAATTTGGGAAGATTATCCCTAATATCAAATTTTTAATCACATCAATTAAATTATTTATAAATCTTATAATATCTTATCAATACTAATATATAGTTTTAACTTTAAATTTTAATTCAGATTAAAAACTTTATAAGTTCTACAAAAATTCTTTATCGATTATTAGAAGTGAATATATAGAGGGATTTCCACTGCCAGATTTAATAAGACCCGAAGATATAAATAAGTTACTCAAAAATTATCTTAATATAATCGATGATATAAGAGCAACTGTGGTTGTAGATAATGATGGGTTAGTATTCGCCTCTACTTTAAAGTCAGATTTAGAAGACTTAGTAATGAGCGCATTGACTGCACATATGCAAACCCTTTCAGAAAGAATAAAACAAGAAGCAGATTCCGGCTATTTTAAAAATCTGACTTTGGAGATGGAAAAGCAAAAATTCATTTTTAACGAAGCAGGTCCTGAATATTTATTGCTAACTGTTGTAGATAAAGATGCGGGTACAGATACAATAATAAAATATGCCCGAATTGTAGCAGATAAAATCGCAAAAATATTAAAAGGTGAGCCAACCTCACTAGAACTTGAAAAGATTCACGAAGTTTCAGCTGCAGTTGAAAAAGAAGAGCCTAAACCGATAAAGAAATGTGTTTTTAAAGTTGTTATAGTAGGAGAACCTAGAGTTGGGAAAACCTCTTTAGTAGTCAAATTTGCTAAGGGTAGATTTGAATCAGTATATAGACCAACTTTGGGTGTTGATGTAATAAAACACTCCTATCAATATAATTCTAATATTAATCTTATTTTTACTGCATGGGATATATCGGGACAAGCATCTTTTAAAAAACTTCGAAGGTCATATTATCCAAATACTGAAGGATTTTTCGTTATTTATGATACAACACATTTAGAAAGTTTTGAACGGGTTAATGATTGGGTAGAAGAAATAAAACAATATGGTACGAGAAATAGCATTTTTATATTGGTTGGAAATAAAATAGATTTGGAAAGCGAAAGAGTTGTTTCTAAAGAAAAAGGAGAGAGAAAAGCAAAAGAATTAGGTGTCTTTTTTTACGAAACTTCGGCGAAAAGTGGACGCAATGTCAATGACCTATTTTATTACTTAGGAGAAAAAATTATTGAAAGAAGAAAATTGGCATCTTCTGATTAATGTAGGAAGAGAAATTGAATAAACCCTATTTTTTGTATATTCTTAAAGCTTCAGGTTTATGTTTATTTTCTCATAAATTAAAAGGATTTATGATAAAATTCGAGGAATTTCTTATTACTGGTTTTATTAGTGCAATTTCTACATTTTCTAGGGAACTCAATAAACAATTTGGTTATTCTGAAGAATATGGGCGATTATCCTCCATCCCAATAAATGAAAATTTTGAAATTATGATTTCATATAAGCCTCCATTGATTGGGGCTTTAATTGTTTGGAAGAAAGACATTGATGAAGATATGAAAAAATTCCTTGATGAAACTATGAATGAGTTCCTTCTGAAATATAGAGAGGAACTTATGAAATTCAATGGTGATATTTCTATATTTGTTTCCTTTAAAGATGAAGTTGAAAGAATTTACAGAAAAATGGGAATTTTTTCATTTCAAATTCCAAAATTGCGAATGAAATACAAAGAAAGAGTTGAATTAAAAAGAAATGAATTTGAACTTATTAAATATATTAATGGACAAAATGATATTAAAGAAATTTCGCAAAAAATGGGAAAAGATATAACGGAAATAAAAAAAACGATTTCAACTTTATTATGGAATGAAACAATAACCTTAAGTGAAAAGGTTTTTGACAATGATATTTATGAACCAAAGATAGATTTATTTCGTTTTATAAGAACTAAAGTTTTTAATCATGAAAAGGAAGAAATAACAAATTCTGAAAAAAGATCGATAGAATTTGAAGTTTTAAAGGCCATAGATGGCTTTAAAACCGTTTATGAAATTTCGGAAGAATTTCAAAATCTATCAATTAGTGATATTAAACGAATAATTTCATTTTATTTCTCACAAGGATATTTAGAGAAAGTAGAACTATATCCACAAATAATAAAATTAGATGATAAATTTTTAGAAAATTATCAAAATCAAAGCCTTGCTTTATGTTATTCCTTGGAAAATACCTGTAATGGTGAATTGTCTCTTTTAGAAATATCAAATAGAATTGGTACTCCTATTAAAGAAATTAAAAAAATGCTAGGTGATATGGGAAAGCATGTAACTTATAAAAAAAGATATATAAAATGAGATTTAACAGTTTGAAATAAAAATTAATATATTGATTTCCATTGTATCTAAAATAATTAAAGAAAGCTTAAATCGGAACCTTATCATCTACAGTGGTAAATATAATTCACTAATATTTTACGATAACATACAGATATTACTCATTTTTTTTAATGATTTCTTAACTACTCTTATTTAATAAGTACACTTCATGAGGTGCCTAATTGTCTAATAATGAATCAGCAGTAACATGCAATTTTTGTGGAAATTCAAATCCTATTTACTATTGTAACAAATGTAATGTGGTTTTTTGCAGTAAGTGTAAAAGAGAAGAAATGAATAACTTAGTATTTTGCGCAACATGCGGAGTAACTATCGCAAAAATCCAAAATAATGATCTAGTATCCGAACAAAAATATAAATGTCACAGATGCAAATCTAACAAATTTGTTATAGGTCAAAAAAGGATCAAACTTTGTCCAGGTTGTAATCAAAGTAATATTTCAACTATTGCTGAAAAAAAACGTAATCTAATTGTAACTTCTCGTAAATTAATTTATAGGTTCAGGGACGGTTATAGAGAATTATATACTTTTCTGATAAAGTTGAACCGCGTTAGAACAAAATTAATTGATCTCAGAACGAGTGGATTTTTCCATGATCCTAAAATTGAGTCGATTATATTAAATTTGATAAGATCTATTCCTATTATGAAAAATCAAATTATATTTAGGATTGAACAAGATTATAAAATTCTCAAAGTTCCTCTAAAGAAATTTTTAGAACCTTCCACATGGACTCCTGATAAATTCTTTTTACTTGAGGCATCTATAAGTCAAATTAAAGAAATTATCAAAAATTTCAGAACGTTTATTGATGAAATAATTGAGAACTCAAACAAATTTTTAATATTAGCTGCGAGAAAAATGAAGGCTGTGTCTTATTATAAAAAAATATATGATGAATATGAACAGCTATTAGAAATCCTACCTGGAGAATTGCCTATTTGTGCATTCAAAAAAATCAAGTTTAGAAAATGTTCATTTCAAGATTTAAAGAAAGGTAAAGGTATTTTATTTTTAACCGACCGTCGTATGATTTTTCTTCGAAGGAAGGGATTAATCTTCAGAAAATACATACATCTATTTGACTTCTTCTTAGAAGGATTTGAAAAGGTAGAACTAATTGGCAGAATATTTAAAAAGTTGAAATTTTCATTAGAAGAGGGTAATATTAAGTATTCTGCTCCAAAAAAAGTAATGCGAGCCATAATAAATTATTTCTCTATTTCAATTAATTTTGAGAAATATCGAGTGGAGGGTGAAATACCCACGGAAATTCTGGAACCTGTAGATTTGAATTTATTGGATTTAAAGCAAAAAATTGAATTAATAATTACTTCATTATTAAGCTTAAAGTCGAGTAGTTACCAAATATCAAAACCAAATCAAATTGGCATTACCTCATTTGGCGTTCAACTTAATCCTTTTGAAAGAAATGAATATAATGAACGTCCTAACAATGATCTTGAGAGATTTTTACATAAGATTCAAGGGGAAGAGTTTTCATTAAAAAATACTCTTCAAAATTTAGAAGATAAGTTTAATCAAGGTATAATTTCTTCTGAAGAATATATAAGACAATTTCGCCATTTACAATCTGAACTATTTTCAATAAGGAAAAGAATTGAACAGATTCAAAGAGAACTTAATAATTCGAGTTTTAATGAAACTCTAAGGCCATTTGATAACAATTTAAGAATCGAAGAAAATCTGTCTCAAATTAATAATAATTTAAGAATCGAAGAAAATTCAAGGCGAAATAATGATAAATCCGATGAAAAAAGTAAATTAGGACCAGTTCCACTAAATATTTTCGATAGGTATTGATGATATAAGTCTCTTTCTTTTTTATATATCTTTTTTTGCTTTTTAATCAATATAAAAATTATTCTTTCTGTGAAACTGAAATCTTATCTCTATATTTATTCAAAGTCCGTTTTCATCTAATAAGATTTATAATTAATTTGTACCAAAATGTCTTATAATATATTATAATTTAATGATTATTAATTGAAGATTCAGATAGAATAAGGATCCTTATCTAAAAATGAGAAAAAAAATTATACTAACTTGTTTATTTCTTGGATTTTTCTCTTTGATGTTGATTGCCAGTTGTATTAAGCAGCCAGCTCAACCCTTAATGAATTTTGGCATTTCTTCTGATTTAGGTTCTGAGAATATGAAAGCGTCAAATGAACCAATACCCTTTGAACCCCCTGATGCTCTTATAAATTTGGAAGTAAAAAGATCAGTTGTTTTTCGGCAGAGTCTAACACATGTTGATGATTTTTTTGCTGTGAAAAATAATAAAACCAACTCAAAGGACTTTATTCAAGTTGGGTTAATAAACACTTTAAGAACGCAACTGCATTATATTTCTGCTATGGGAAAAAATATTGGAAAATTACGAGTAGTTGAGTTACCATATGATGGTAGCGGATTCTCTAAATGGAATCTATATTTGGATGATCCAATAAAACCCGATGAAATATTTAATTTTACACTATCCATGATATTTCTTGATGTAGTTGACTTTGATACTCCAATAAGTTTTTCTGGCAGTGATCCAATATATAGATTTAGCTTTTACAAATATCCATCTTCTCCTTATTTATCTAAATCTGTGAGTGGAAGATTTTATAGTGCTGATGATAATTCAATATATTCAACTGAAGATCTAGCATCATGGGATTATCAATCACATACAGGATCATTTACAGTAAAAAATCCAATTCTTGAGTGCGAATTTTTTCACCGTCAAATTGAAATAGAGAGATGGGGATATCTGTACATCCGAGAATATTATCAGTTAAGAAATATAGTTGTTAATAATAAAGTATCAACATTTAGTGTTTTACTCCCTATTGATATTATCGATTATAAGGTATATGACTTCTTTACTGATCTCATAGTAACTCCAATTCCAGAACCTCAACATTTGGCAATTAATTTAACTATAAATTGGGATATTTCTCGGTATACTCTCGATAAAGATCAATCTGCATTCTTCTGGGTGGAATATAGAAGACCACTAGAGCTGCACAATTTTGAATCAGGATCTATTGGAAGATTTTTTTATCAATTTGAGCCTGAAAGATTGCCTTGGAGAACCCACCGATTTTTAACTACCTTTGAATTACCTCCCGGTTGCTCTATTATTTCGCATGTACCTACTGCAAGTTCAGTTATAACTGCAAGTGGAGATATATATCTCAATTATTTAACTTATAACGCAACTTCGAGCCAATATAAAGTTTTTATGTTTGATTATGTCATATTAGATACTCTTCCCTTTGATTTCTACCGACCTCTTCTAATAGCAGGTCTAATTTCTATTCCATTAATTTCTTTTATAATATTAAAACGAGAATTGCCTCGAAAGAAGGAATTACGTTTACGACCTACTGAAGTTCCTTCTCATGTGATTAGAGAATTTATTACTTTATATTCGGAAAAGAATGCACTGTATATCGAAATAGAAAATCTTGAAGAAAATATGGCGAGAAGGAAGATAAAAAAACGCGAGTATCGTAATCAATTAAAAACAATTGAAAGGAAATTATCTGGCTTAAATAAGGAATTACAGAAATTTTCAGATGAAATTAACGAAGCTGGGGGGAGGTATACAAAAATAATTGAAGATCTTGAGCTTCGAGAAGCGGATTATGATATGGCTAGAGAGGCATTAGAAGCAATAGAAAGAAGATATAGAATAAGTCGTCGTATTAGTACTACCACGTATAGAAAATTGAAAAAAGAAGAAGAAAAGGCTCTTCAAAAAGCAAAGAAAGATAAAGAAAAACTTATACAAGAACTTAGAGAACTTATGGGTTAATTCCCATCTTTTTAAGTAAATTTTCTAAAATTAATTTTGGATTTTCTAATTTTTTTAATAACGATCTAGTATTTTTTTTATATTTTTCTGGTTCTTTTAATATTTTTTCGATTAATTTTAAGACTTCTTCAAAATTTTTTAAATGCCAAATGGGAAATTCTCTCTCTTTTAAAAATATTTCAATGTCGAGTGTCAGAGGAAAATATGAAATTGCAGGAATTCCTAACAATGCTGCTTCCCGTTCCATAGTTGCACCACCGCTTATAACTAGATCTGAAAAAGATATGAGATTAGGTCCGTCAATCGCTTTAGATGGAATTATAATTTGGTCTTTAAATTCATCATTTAATAATTTAAACTGACTTGGATATCTAGTGAAGACCACAATTTGTGAATCTTTAAATTTTTCTAAAATAAATTTAATAATTCTAACAGCAAGATTTTGGTTTTTCGATTTGTTTAATAAATATGCTGCTTGAGACTCTTTTGGCCTTAAAATTATTAATCTTCTTTCTTTTTTCAGATCTAATTCATTTAAAATTGAATCATCAGGTTTAAAATCTGTGACCCATGCTACTTCATCAATACCATCAAACTGAATTATATCTTCAGCTTGTGCTCCAAATTTAAAAAATTTGTTTTTAGGTACACATTTAGGAGATATTATGAATTTAGATAATGGTATTACTAGTTTATTTACTGCAGTTGCATGAGGTGCATCATCGAAGCAGATATGGGGTATTCCTAAACCAAAAGCTACTCTTGAAGCTTCAACGGAACATAAGGAAATACAGACATCTGGTTTAGAAGATAAAGATAATATAAAATTTGTTAATTCCAATATTCTTTCTGTACTTGCTTTTAATTTTCCCTCAAGAGTTCCTCCTCCGTGTTCGCCTATGGGATTAAAATTAAATCCCCTTAATTTTAATAATTCAATATTTTTGTCATAATTTCGAGCAGTTATTACAATATCATAACCTTTATCTTTTAGGTATCTCTGGATAGAACCTAAAAGCCACACTTCTTTTGGTGTCATTATGTCAAACCAAAGTAAGGTCATAAAATCACGATTTAATTTTTTTATTTTGATTTTTTATTCGTTTTTTTCGATTAGAATCATAATAAAATGTGGCTAATCTATCCCAAAGATAAAGAAAAGCAAGAACTAAAATTACGCTTATAAAGACCTTTATAAAATCATTAATAAAAACACCTATTGTACCTGGAATGGTTAAATCAATTGGCACAATGAATAAATCAATAAATAAAAAACCTCCTATAATTACAAACCATATTGCGATTATCAATACAAACAATTCATTGTATTTTTTTGATTGCATTCAATTCACCATTTTAAAGGACAATAAATGTTAAAATAGCAGTTATTAGAGCCAAAATTCCTGAATATAATGTAAGTAAATGAAATGTTTTCACAATTTCTCGCTCCATTAAGGGACCTTTTATAAGAACTAATCCTGCTAATGTAATTGGAACATTTTTTTTCATCGATACATCCAGCTTCCCGTCTGATAATAATACTGTAGGTTTTATTTTTACTTCTGAATGTTCTTTAAAACCTCCAAAACTTCTTAGGGTTTGGAATGAATTCATAATTATTGGTAAGCATACTATAACTCCAATCAATTCTGTTTTTGATATAATAATTGTAGCTGCAAATGCTGCACCAATGGTCAAAGAGCCAACATCTCCCGAAAAAACTTTAGCAGGATATCTATTATATTGAAAATATGCAATTAATATTCCTAAAAATATCGCAGATAAAAGGACACCACTAAATGACAAGAAAAGAAAAGAGGCACCTAGAATTATTATAAATGATATTATGCCAATTCCTGGCATTGCTCCATTATATACGTCAATCATATTGAAGGTATTAGCACATACCGTACCAATAAGGAATATTAATAAAGGATAGACATAGCCCAATCTTGTGTCTCCTAAAAAAGGTAATGATAGAGATGAGCCGTAAACTCCTAACACCCAAATAGGCAATCCTATTGATAAACATAAAATTGGCTTGGTTTTAGCCCCAAGACCTTTTCCTCTCCTTTTTTTTAAATCATCAAATAATCCAATTAAAAAAGCCATAAATATTACTCCTATCGTAGCTATTATCTTCATAAATTCCTCTTGGAAGAAAAAAAAGCTAGCAACTAAGGCTAATATTAGAACTATTAATGCGAACCCAAAAAAACCAACCCCTCCCATTTCTGGAACTTTTGGTCTTGAATGTTTATGGACATCAAATCCATAAATTCCCCTTTCATCAAGTTTTTGAATTATTTTAGGCATAAACTTATAACTAATAAAGAAACCAAATAAAAAAAGGGCTATAATTATTACCGAGATGATAATTAGGCTTTCTAGAGAATAATACATATTAATAATTCCTCATTTTTTTGAAAATATGCCCTAATTTAATAATTTTTATATAGATAGTAAAATGATTATTCTCTTTAAAATCATTTCAATGTTGAGAAAATATTTTTGGTATTTTCCTATTAAAAATTTAAAATTAAGAACGTTAAAATAAGAAAGAAATAAACAATTAATCTTGTTTAGATTTATTTTTTTTAAGCCCGTATAATAATAATTTAAGATAAGACCTCATAAGTCAAAAATAAATAAGATAAATCAATAATATACATAAAAATTAATAAAATTTTAAAATTTATCAAGAAAAATCAAAAACCCTATAAAAAATTTCTTTAGTATTTCGAAATTGTGAAATATTTCCTGCAAAGGATTTGAGCTGGTCCTCAAATTGTTTTTCAAATTCTTTTACAAAAATGAATAAAGATCTTACTAAATACTCATTTGCTTTACCATTTATTAGAAGAAGGGCTTGAATATAATCCCCAGTTTCTATCTCTATGTTATAAGTTTTATATTTTAGACCTGTAACAGGTGTTTCTTTTTTTGAAATTTCAGTTCCAAAACTCTGTATCGCTATAACGAACCCACTTATTAAATCAGCATCTAATTTAACTGAACCTAATTGTTCTTGATAGATGGCAAGACCATTAGCCTTATGTAATACTATCACGTAGCTAAGAATTGAAAGTGCATAAATTCCTTCTATTAATTTTAAATTTTTATCGATAGAATCAATTTTAGTAGTAGATTTTTTTAGCTTTTTAATCCATTCAATGATCTCGTATTCTGACATTGATTGAGGAATTACCAAGGGACACTTAATTGCTATCTCTTTTGGATTTATTGTTAGAGTATGGGCATTTCCATAAGCATCTTGGTACGAAACTGCCCCAAAAATTGTGGATTTTCCACAAGTATTTGGAATTAAAGTGAAATCTACTCCTCTTGAATTGTGTGGAGGTAAATTTGTAATTTTTTGAACTGATTCATCCCAAAAGAATTGATCTGATGGATTTAGTGTTACTAATATATTACTTATACTCATTTCTGTATTGTTTTGTACCGCTACTTTGAATCTAATATTACCCCCAAGATAATCAAATTCTCTTTTAACTGTCACTATTTCTGTGGGCTCAGATATTTTAGGTGAATAATAAATTATTTTATTTTCAATTATGGAATTTATTAAGTTAAATTCCAATAATTTCTTTAGATGTGGTTGGATTTGTCCATGACTTAAACTTAAGTATCTTTCAAGGTTAGCCAATCTGATTTTTTCATAACGAACTATGTGGTCGAAAATTAATTTTGTCCTTTCGTTTTTTAAAACTAATATTTTTTCATCTTGAGTCTCATCAAATTCAAGTAAAAAGTATGCCTTTTTATTCATGAATTTTTTAGATCTAAGATATCCAAATTTTTCAAGATATTTAAGATGTCTAAATGCAATAAATGAACCTATATTAAAGGATCTTTGTATTTCTCTAACGTGTGCACCTGGATTATTTTTTACATAATCATAAATTTGATTTCGTTTCACATTTTCCAGTACATTAGCTTTAGTTACACTTGCCCCTTCAACTAAATAACCCTTTTGATATAAATAATTTAATGAACGTAAAATTTCTTCTTTCGAATTAGAAAGTTTGGAAGTACATAATATATAAATATCATCGAAATTGAAGAATTTTTTTTTACTTCTTAGTTGCGAAGCAAGTTCCAAAATTTTTTTTTCTAGCTTGCCTAAACCCTTTAATTTCGATATATAGAAAACCCCTTATCGTTTCGGGTTATATTTTACTTTCTCTTTTTATGGATTAATAATAATTGATGATTGTTAATAATTATTTCGGTTAATAAGTATAATATGATACAATATTATAATTTACATCCTTATTTAATTTAGGATGATTTAATAGTAAATTAAATACCTATTTGAAAAAAATAAAAAAAAGAAAAAATATTTTATTCTTCTAGTTCAGTTAACCATTCTTCTATTTCATCTTCTTCCAAAGTAACTAAATCTTTTAGTAATAATTGCTTTTC
>JABXJV010000109.1 GCA_013375355.1 Candidatus Helarchaeota archaeon | reverse complement strand
TACAATAAAAAAATCGCAATAGTATATGATGAACAAGCTGATATGGTGATAACAGGAGAATTGGGATTACGTTTTATAGGACATAAGATGTATAAGGCAAAGCTTATAATACAATTACACAAAGAAAATAAGTTGAATCAACTATTAAATCCAGAATTAATTGAAAAAAATAAGGAGTATTCAAAATTTTGTGTTAGCGATGAGAATATAATTAAGGCTTGTTCCGAATTAATCAATGAGGATTATATTAACAAGCTAGTAGAAAGAATAAATCATAATACACAGTTTTTGGAAGAATTATTAAACTTAAAAGAAAATCTAGATCCTTCAGATCCTAATTTTGGTGAATCTTTTTTAACTCTAGAAACTGCGATTAATGAGATCGGGGATAAAATTAGAAAACTCCGCAACTTACTTGAGTTCGGAGATAGTGACTTGAATTCTACCTATTGAGTTCACGATTATTTCAAAGTTCAATGGATAGCTCCAAGTACCAATGATATTATTAATAATGCATATAATTTGTTTGTTTTTTGCATACTTTGACTTATTTCATTAATACACTTTTTCACTACTTGTTTTTCTACCATTCCAAATTTACTACCAGAAAATTTTACAAATAAATACAATTTTTTGATCTGTTTTATAAATTTTGAACTGCTTTATAATTTTTTGATCTGTTTTATAAATTTTGAACTTTAAAATTGTTTTCTTTTGCTCTTCCGTATTTATCTATCATTTTTTAGCAGATATCGAATATGCCAGACTTGCTGTTAATAATGAATCTTCTATGGTCGTGTTTGAATCGCCATATGGGTATATGTGATGGTCAAAGGTAGCGTTTTGCATGATTACCGTTCCGAATACATATATATCTGCTCCTAAAAATTTACCATCTCTCAATATCTTTCAAGCTATGGTAGAATTTGTAGTTCTAGAAAATTTACGTTCAGAATCCTATAAACTTCCAGGAAAAAAATATTAAAGCTTCACTCACTTTGTTGCCTCCGTTTTAATTCTTCTTCCTTTTTTTCTAAAAAAATTGAGAGGATAAAATTTCGGTCGAACTTTATCATCTTCTGATACACATTTTTCAGAAGCTTCAATAGCTTTCTCTATTGCCTCAATTTCAAAATTTGTAAATCTAAAATCATATTTTGGTATTCTATCAATTTTTTTTTCTGGAATATAAACAGTTTTAACCCGTTTAATTACAGTTTTTATACGTTATTGGAAAAATTCCCAATTATTATAATGCAAAACTATTCTTTCTATAATGGGTTTTATTATTAGCATTTTATTTTCTACTTATTAGGTCATTTCTTTACTTTACCTTTTGGGTAAACTATTTAAGATTTAAATTCTTTAATATATTTAGATAGAATTTAGATAGACAATCCATTATTAATAATTTAAAATTGAATATGAGGTGAAAATAAACGCCGTTTGCTTTAAAATGAAGAATGACGTTAGCAGTAATGCTACTTTTTAGTATAATTTTTGGATTTATGCTTTTAATTGGATATTTGATAGGATTAGAAGGAATTTATATTATAATATATCCAATGGGGATGGCATTTGGATTTGTTTTACTTCAATGGTTATTATCCGATCTACGAACTATGATGATAATTTCGACTCTTCCCTTAACATTGTATTTGATTGCTTATTCATTTATGTGGGGTTCTTATGGAAGTCGTGATCGTAGTGCAGTAGTCCTAATAGGCTTATTGGCTTGGGTATTTTATTTTTTAATGAATTTAGGAGTCTTACTTGTTTCAAGATATAGAGAATACTATGCAGATAATTATTCCAAAGAAGTCATGGGGGCTGCTCCTTTAACTCGAGGTCTAATAAAAATTGCTTATATTAATGAATCGGGAACAGTAAAAACGGAACTCAGCAGTGCAGAAGCAACCTTAGGTGCTTTCTTTATTATAGACTCAAAAATAGTTGAAGATATCGAGCTTTTAAGTGAAATTTCACAACTTGGGTCGCTAACAACTGAAGAACGAAAAGCTATTGAAAAAAAGATTAAAAAAGAAAAAAGGATCGGTGGTTAAATTTGTTTGATTTTTGGGATCGTTGGAAATCTTATATAAAAATTAGCCAAGCAACTCCAATAATGAGACGTTATTTTATAATGAATGGGTTTGATGGCTCATTAACTTCTTTAGGAATTATTATTGGAGCATGGATTGCAAATGGAGGAATTTTAAATTATAGTACCAGTTTAATTTTCTCAAATAGACTTGTAAGAATGGTTATATTAACCGGAATAATAACGGCTATTTGTTTAGGCATTAGTGGACTTTGGGGTGGATTTTTAACTGAAGAAGCAGAAAGAACTAGCGAACTTCGCAAGTTAGAGTTTGCTATGGGTAAAAAGGATAAGGCATTTAAGGACACTCAATATTCAAAAGCATTACACTTTGCAAGTATTTCCATTGGGATAGTAAATGGTATCTCACCAACTGCATTCTCCATATTATGTTATATTCCTTTTTTTATTGATATGATAATTATTGACCCTAATTATATAGCATTTCTTGGTTCGTTAATTTTATCATTTATTACATTATTCATATTAGGCATGTTTTTAGGTAAAATTTCCCAAAAAAATATTCTGTATTCGGGTCTAAAAATGTTATTTGCAGGATTGGTAATTATTTTCCTTAGTTTCATGTTCCCAGTTAGGCTATCAACAAATTCATTAAATTATTAAAGAAATAATCAATTATTCTGAATTTAGTGACCATATTTTGCAAATAAGGAAATTGCTTCAAGAGAAGAAGCTATTTTAAACCTTTTCTCTTCTTCTTCCTAAGACTATTCTCTTTCAGCAAAGACCAAAGTATCGATCCATTTATCATTAATGTGCCTGGATATTTCATTTCCACAAAAGATATTATTATTACTATTTCAAAATAGGTATTTAACACCCTTTCAATTCTCATACTTAGCCGACTTTTTGGTTGGAACCGAAGCGGATAATTATAATTATATACGTTCCATTATTTTGATTCTAGGCATCATGATTCAAGTAGAAATTTTGAATAATGCAGGAGTTTTTCAATTTATCGCCTTAAATCTTATTAAGAGTTCAAAAGGAGATCCGAAAAAATTACTTTTAATTTGTTGTGTTTTATCTGTGCTTCTTTCTTCAATAAACTTATAAGAAAATTTAGATCCTTCAGATCCTAATTTTGGTGAATCTTTTTTAACTCTAGAAACAGCGATTAATGAAATCGGGGATAAAATTAAAAAACTCCGCAACTTACTTGAGTATGGCAATAGTGATTTGAATTTAGCTTATTAATTTCATGGAAATAAAGATTTAGATATTCATTGTTTAAAAAATTTATTTTCTTCTTAAGAGATTTATAGCACTTATTACAATCCAACTATGGCGGCTATAAACACAAACGATCCAAGAAAGTATTAAAATCGCGAATAACATATCCAGTATTTAAATGCTTCAAATATACTAAAATGGAAGATATAAAAAAAAGGGAAGATATGACGATTCTGTTTTTGGAAGAAAATGAAAACCCTAGAGAATTTGAGAAGCCACTTATAAGTTTCTATTTTAATGTAATTATGGGCAAAATCGATAAAATTTCTTCTAAAACGCAATTTAAGAAAATATGTAGTAGAACATCTAAATCAAATCAAAAGTTTCCTACAGAAAATGAATATTTTAAGGAAAAATTTGATATTTTATTAAATGTATTTAAAAATTTTATTGAAACAAATGATAAACGCTTAACACAAATAGAAAATTTGATTTTACAAATAATAGAATTTATTCAAAAATAAAATGGGTTAAATATCTGAAAGAATACAAAATTATTTTACTCGGTTCTGTTGAGTATTATGCTAAATCTCACTTATATTTATAATTTGATATGATAGAAGAAATTAATAGAATTTGTTAATTGTTATTATTTTTTTTATGGATTATATGATTAAATAAATTACTTTATGAAGTAAAAAATAGAGTCAATTATTTTTTGGTGAGCCCCACTCTTGAATTTAAAAGGGGAATGTAGGGAGGAGGGGGTTAAAAAGTAGAATTCAAGAATGGAGCTCTTTCTTTCCTTTTTCATATTTTTAATCTTATGATTTTTTTCAATTACCCTATATTCATTTTATTATGTAATTAAAATTCTTTATAAATTATTTGTTGCATTCTAAAACTAAAAATGGGCTATAAATGCTTTATTATTCTTTCTTTTCCCCTTTTTCTATTCGTTCCTCGAATATTTTCTTCACTTTTTCTTTAGATTTATCATTTTTTATAGTTTCAGCTAAAATCTGTTCACGTTCTTTTTTCTTTTGTTCCTGCAATTTGCGGATAATTTCTTGGTCTTTTTTAATTTGTTCTATATCGGGTGGTTCTTCTTCTGCCATTTTGTAAAACACCTCAAATTTAGATATATAATTATATTCTTATATATTATTTCCATTTCAAAAATATTGTATATAATTTTTATATTATCATTAATAGAAATTAAAACTTAAGTTAAAACTTACCCTTCTTACCCCAAATTTATATCATTTTTTTTAAAAAAAATTTTTAATTTTTATGTGATTTTAAGGCTAATATGATAATATTGGGTTTTTCTCTATTTTCGTATCTAAATTCTAAAATATTCTCTTTATTATTAGCAGCAAATTTTTGCTAATATTTCCTTAACCAAGAAAAAACCAAAGATAATTGAGGATAATGAGAATAATGAGAATAATAATAAGTAAAAGGGGTTTTTAATATGTCTATAAATTTAAATATTTCATTCAAATTTTTTATAATTAAAAATTTAATTACTATATACCTTATACCTTTGAAAATCCTCATTGACCTCATTAACCTCATCTATCTTCGTGAGGATAAAAAATTCAATGTTCTAGGGAAGGAAAAAATGAGTTTTGAAAAAATACAAACCTCATTAACCTCATTGAGTACTAAAAAATTATTAATAATTGAAGGATATAAAGAAATTTTAAAAGATAGAAAAGAGAACATGGTTTTATTGAGAAGATAATTATGTCTAACGCGAAAAACATTCACCAACACGATAATAGGGAAGAACTGTTGCAAGAAAAAATATCCAAGGTCATCATGACCATTATTACTGAAGGGCCTATTCTCCAAGAGCAATTATTAAAGAAGGCTAATTTATCGAAGAACCAATTATTGATGGTTGAGAACCATTTAGGTTCATGGCTGTGTAAATTTCCGGATAGAGATTGGCGTAGGCCGTTATATTGCTCAAAGGAGCAGGTTGATAATGGCAAATGCAGAAATTGTAAATATAGTAAGGTGTGCTGGGATTTTCAGAAAATTAGGGATGATAATTATCAGTATGAATATAAGACAATTTATTTCGAGTCTTATGTGCTTGGATTTTTGCATCATAATGCTTGTAACCCGCCGGAAATTAAGGCGTATTACCTAAATGGAAAACGAATTGAGATAGCAGGAGATGTCCGGCATGTTGAAACATAGAAGAAATATATGTTGTGGAGCAGGTAAATAATTGATGGTTATCCATTTTATTTCACCAAAATTTATCACATCCGTTGGGGCTGGTCTCCGGCATGGACCAGCCCCGGCTAGGAAAAAAGTCCTAATTGGGAAAGCCTCAATGAAAAGATTATCAACTGGAATTATAATATTCGGATTTTCAATATTCTTTATAAGTTTACATTTTGAAATATTTTATTAAAATAATAAAATATTTTCTAGGATGAATGTTAACTTGATAAAAATAAAAGAAATTGTTTCTGTTATTTTAAAAAGACTCTATGACGAATACCGAAAAGCTCCAGGAAAACAAATTCATAAGGACTATGTTTTTCAATATACGAAAGAAGAGTTTGAAAAAGAAATTCTTCAGAAAAAAGATTTTGATGCTGCAACAACATATATGGAAGATACTGGGTTAATTAAATTAACTCATTATATAGAAAATAAAGATGACTGGGTAGGTAGTATTACGAATCATGGAATCGAAAGGGCAGAGTCAGAATAAAATATAAAAATGGTGGAATTGGGTTATCCCCTCTTTTCCTTTTGGGATTCTTTTGCTTTAGCATATATAGAAAGTTTCTTTTTAAAGATGACGTTACTTTTGAAGATCTTATAAAATTATAAAATTTTGAAGGCATGCTACAGCAGCTGCACCACCACCTACAATAAAAAAATTATAATTGGTTGCAACAGATGTAGCACTTTTTTTTGTGGCTACAGATTGAAAATAATTTTATGATTTTATAAAATTTAGATTTTATTTAATTGACTGCTTTTTTGCTATGATAATAAAGATAGTAAGTTACTAGTAGTACTACCAGTAACTACTACCCTTCGTAAAGACAGAATTTACAAGTATTTAGTAAAAAATGTGTATGATCCGGAAACAAAGTGGTCTAAAGAAGTAATTATTAAAAAATATCCTGTAAAAATAATTGAATGAGGTTTATCTTTTATATTATTTTTCGCTAGTTTTTTAAATTTGGATTTTATAAGTATTATATGCTAAAATTATTTTTTCAAATGTATCTTTTAAAGAATTTACAACCGAAGTTGAATAGATTATTCCAAGAACCTTTGCACATCAATGGAATTTACAATAAGAGAAAAGAAAATTTACAAATAGGCCACATATATAATCAACAGCGGCAAAATGTTTTTCG
>JABXJV010000108.1 GCA_013375355.1 Candidatus Helarchaeota archaeon | reverse complement strand
TTGCTAATAAGAGCCAATATAATCCACAAACAACGCAATTTATAGTTGAGATCACTCAAAGACAAACAAATATGGAAATTTGGTTTGATAATATTAATAAGACAAAAGATCCAACAATCACACTTCCTATAGGTAAGTCTTTAAACATAAGAATAAATTACACAGATTCAGCAATGACTCATGTAGAAAATGCGACAGTAAGATTATTAGGAGAGGGATTAAATTTGCCCTTAGTTGAAGATAAAGTTTCTGGTCAATATATGATTACAATCAATACGAAACAATTAGGGCTTGGGAATAAAATTTTTACTATTGATGCTTCAAAAAATAATTTTGAGTCAATTGTTAAAAATCTAAGAATTACCGTCCGAAGAATAAGAACGGAAGTAATTACAGATGATGAAGACAAAAAATATGAAATTAGACCAGGTGAAGATTTTAAGCTCACTATTGAATTAAATGATTTAGATTTCGGTGGAAAGGTAGAAGATGCTGATGTTACTTATAGTTCAGAGTTGGGAGATGGTGATCTGGAAGAGGTTGATGACGGTATTTACGAAGTTACAT
This sequence comes from Candidatus Helarchaeota archaeon, assembly GCA_013375355.1. Next base: position 655 of record JABXJV010000108.1, on the reverse strand, counting down.
TTGAAAATGTTCCGGAAGGATCCTATACTATAGAAATATCTGTTTTTAAGGAAGGTGGAGAATATGATTTTGAGGATCTTGAAATAACATTAACAGCGAGAAGACCAGAAGGAGAATCTTTATTATTTCTCATATTACTTATAATCGCTATTGTTGTTACTGTGTCTTTAGCAAGCTACTTTGTTTATTATAAAAAAGTATTAAGATATCCAAAACCTGTAAGAAAAGTGCGAAAATATCGAAGGTCATTGAAAAAGAAAGAGGCACCTAAAATAGATATTATTAGTCGTGAAAAAGCATTCAAGGATTTATTTAGTGAAGAAGTAGGAAAAACACCAAAACCATTAAAAAGTAAAGTATCAGAAGAGAAAGTGCTAATAAGTAAAATTGTAGAAAAACCTCTTAAGACTTTAAAAAACGAGGCTGTTAAAAAGAAATCAACTAATTCTATACAAAAAAAATCTAAAGAATAGAATGAGATACCTTTTCTTCTTATAAAAACTCTTAATATTTTATTATTTTATGCTCTATAAACATAAAATATTCATATTAAGCAGTAGTTATTGGATGATGCAATAGAAAATTGTACAAAACAATTAAAAGAAAAAATTGAATAACATTCCTTAGAGTCCATCTAAAAACAATAATAAAATTA
>JABXJV010000107.1 GCA_013375355.1 Candidatus Helarchaeota archaeon | reverse complement strand
TCTGAATAATTCATAAAATGTTTTATTTAAATAGACAAATCATTGAATTTATTAAATTGGCACAAAACTGTCCCTGAATCATGTTTATGGTGCTAATACCATGGTCATTCTGATCCTGAAACATGTTCAGGATCTTCAGAATCTTTTATTGATAGATCCTGAAATAAATTCAGGATGACAGAAAAAGGTGAAATAAATTTAAAATATTAATAACAGGATTTATGAATAGGTCAGGTTAATAAAGAAATATTTTATATTTTAACGAAAAATTTAAAAAAATTAAGGAACTTTATTGAACGTAATTGGTAAAAATATATGATAAAAATAGGTAAAATAATAATGCTCTTCAGAAGTTTGGTGGTGGTTTCTACTGGATTAAATATATCCTCAAGTAAAATTAATTAGATACTTCATCCGACCCCCTATTGATTATTCCGAAATAAAGGACTTAAATAAATAACAAAAATGAGGAGATTTTATGGAAATTTCTGAATTAAAAACAAAGAATATTTCAAAACTGTTGCAAATGGCAAAAGAATTAAACGTAACGGGCATAAGTGGACTAAAAAAGCAGGAATTAATATTTAAAATACTGGAGGCTCAGACCCAGAAAGATGGGCTTATATTTTCTGAAGGAGTTCTCGAGGTTCTTCCAGATGGATATGGATTTTTAAGGTCCCCTGATTACAATTATCTTCCTGGACCGGATGACATATACATTTCCCCATCGCAGATAAAGAGATTCAGTCTGAAAACCGGTGACATAGTCTCGGGACAGATAAGACCTCCGAAGGATAACGAAAGATTTTTTGCCATACTTCGGGTTGAAGCAGTTGATTATGAAAATCCTGAAGAAGCAAAAGACAAAATAATATTCGATAACCTTACTCCACTTTATCCAAAGGAGAGGTTCCGCCTCGAGTCCGACCCAACTGATCCCTCAACAAGAATTATGGACATGCTTACTCCTCTCGGAAGAGGGCAAAGGGGTTTAATCGTCGCTCAGCCAAAGACCGGCAAAACAATACTTATCCAAAAAGTTGCTAACAGCATACTTAAAAACCATCCTGATGTATATATGATTGTTCTTCTTATTGATGAAAGACCAGAAGAAGTTACTGATATGGAGCGTTCTGTGAAAGCAGAAGTGATAAGTTCAACTTTTGATGAACCTGCTGAAAGACATGTCCAGGTCGCTGAAATGGTCCTTGAAAAATCAAAACGGATGGTAGAATTCAAAAGAGATGTAGTTATACTTCTTGATAGTATCACAAGACTGGCTCGCGCTCATAATGCGGTTGTTCCTCATAGTGGAAAGATATTATCCGGAGGCGTTGATTCAAATGCACTCCATAAACCGAAAAGGTTCTTTGGGGCTGCAAGAAATATTGAAGAAGGGGGAAGCCTTACTATCATTGCAACAGCTCTGATTGATACCGGCTCAAGAATGGACGAAGTTATATTTGAAGAATTTAAAGGAACTGGGAATATGGAACTGGTTCTTGACAGAAGATTATCAGACAGAAGAGTTTTTCCTTCTATGGATATAAACCGTTCAGGTACAAGAAAAGAAGAATTGCTTTTAGAGGAAAGAGAACTTGCAAGAGTTTGGATATTAAGAAAGATTCTTAGTGAAATGAATATTATTGAGGCAATGGAATTTCTCTTAGAAAAAATAAGAGCAACTAAATCTAATAAAGAATTTTTCGACCTAATGAGCGAAATTTAAAAGAATAATTATATTTAAAGTTATGTGGTGAAATGTACTAAAATAGCACAATTAAAGCCTCTATTGATTAATAAAGAGGCTTTTTATTTTAATTTCATTTCTTTTTTAATCACCTGAATATGGCTATACCACATGCAGAGGCGAACGGGCGTTCGCCTCTATAAATGTTTTTGTTATTTGCTACATCATCTATTTATTATTCCTTATCACTCTAAATATAAACTGAATAGATATTAATTGAATTGTTTCAATAATTCAAATATGAGACCACATATCTCTTCCTTCTTCCTTTGTTGTTTCTTTTTTGCCAAACTTTTTTTCCAACCAGTCTTTCCCTAATTCACGTCCGCCTAAACCGAGTGCCAATGCAAAAGCTAAAATTATCCCACTGAATAGAATGGTGAATGCTGATACGACGATATTTTGTCCAATACCAATTTGTTCTAAAGCAATTGCTAAAAAGAAAGCAACTACTATTAATTGAATACTTCGGGACAGAAATCGTGCAAACCGAATTTCTGCGTTAACAGCAGCAATAAGAACAGTTCTTTCGATGAAAACACTAATCAAATATCCCACAAAAAATAAGAAAAGCCCTGCCATCAAGTTTGGTACGAAAAGAAAAAACTTAGAAACAAGTGCATCAAGAGTTTCTATTTGAAGGGCATTAATAGCAAGCATAAGGAATATAAATAACAAAACCAAATAAACAAATTTTCCTGTGAATTCTATTGGTTTACTCCTTATTCCAGACTTTGCAAGTATATTATCGAGACCAATTCTAAAGCTCAATCGTTCAAACTTTACAGTTTTCAAAAATAGTATTAGAAATTTTTAACCAATATTGCCATAATAAAGCCAATAATTAAAATGAGGATCATTGCAAAGAAATTTGGTAAAAATCCATATACTTGCTTTAATAAATTCTGTAATGGAAATAAAATGGCATTATTTAAAAAATCTTGCATATCTATTTCCTCCTATTTTAAGATAAAATTTTATCGTTATATTTTATGATTTTCCCATTTGTTGACGAGGTAAGGTTTCAATTTTTCATATTGCTGACATAAGGATTCAATTTTTTGCTCAACTTCAGCTGAAGAACTATCTTTATTCTCAATTACAAAAGAGGCTGTTCGACCCATGTAAAAAGGTATCATTGACTTCATCAATTGCTCATTCGGTAAGATATGATGATGAAAAGCCAATGCATAACTGTACACAGTCTCTACCCAGAGTTCATCTGGAAAATGAAATTTGTTTGTATCCTTTTTTGCCAAATTCCCTAAATTTTTTAAGCTTTCTTTAGAAATCACTTGTTTAAGAATGGGAGTTAAAGCATTAATACCGAGTTTAAAATTATCGATCATTCTCTCAACATTCACAGCAATTGGCTCCAACCCTACTTCGAAAGTGAATCCAAAGGTGGGCACCTGTTCAGAAATGCTTATCTTTTGCCAGACATCATGGTAGTTTTCCATCATTGAAAATAAAGAACCCAGGACTTGAATAAACATGTTAGTTAAATCGGCTCCTGGGTCTTTTGCATCGTGAATTTTTGCTCCCAGGTAAGATTGACAAACTTTAAAACCGTCACCAATTGCAGTAGTTGTCATCCAAATGTCGATACCATAGCGGGCTACATCTGTCTCCCAGACATTTTTAGTTAAATAGTGTGATGCTAATTGCCCGGAAAAACCAAATTCTCCTCCAATTGGTTGACGAATACGCTTACCGTAGAGCGCACGGGTCATTGGATAAACAATGCTGTTGGTAATGGTGCCATCAAATTTATGCCTGTTGTACAATGGCGCTACATAATCAAAACCCTTGTATATAATGGGTTCCAGCAAAAGCTCAATCCATTCAGGGGTTATACTGCGAACATCTGAATCTACTACGCAGCAAGCTTTTGCATTTAAGGCTTCGGCAATTTTGAAAATTGTCCGGAAAGCACTACCTTTACCTGGAATGCCATGATAAGGAGTAACAATTTTACTAACAAAATAAACCGGGTGTTCAATTAAAATCATATCAAGATTATCAACTTCGGTATTATTAACCAAATCAGGCGTGCCATCTATTGAGCCGCCATCTGAGCTAACAAGTACACTTTTTGCATTGGGAAAATATTTAGCCAATCCTGCATTTACGGCACGCACTACATGAGAAATTGTACGGGAATTATTGTAGCTGGGAATTCCTACCAGAATATCAACTTCTTCTAATTCTTTTATTTTTTCACCAACTTCTTCATCTAATAAACTTATATCATTTACTGACATATATTTCTTCTCCTATAAAAATATATGTAAAAAACTTAAAATCTGTTTTATAAAATAAATGAAAATCTTTAAATAAGTATTAGCGAATGTATTAAAGAGTCAATTAATTTCTTAAGAAACATTATCAGTACTCTAGAATAGCATGGTTGTTTAGTTTGATTTATTCATTTTTATTTAGATTTAGTTAGATTTTCTTCGATTTTTCAAAGCTAACTATATCAAATTAAATCAAAACAAATCAAAATATAATCAATTTTTGATTTTTTTCATAAATAAAAAAATCTTAAGAATTATTAACTGCAAAAGTTTTCAAAAATGGAATGCAAATGGGACATTTTTATTTCAAAACATATCAAAGAATATTGAAAAATCCTGACTAAATCGAACATGTAAATTTTTGTTAATAGAAAATTTATATTGTTTTTACAGAACTTAAGGAATAAAAAAGGAGAGGGATTCGATTCCCATAGGGATCGCAAGTAGTTGTCTTAATATCGAAACCAGTTATTTCACTTATTTCATACTTATATATGTCAATTTTTTACAAAGAAAGGTTGTTCCGCAAAATGATAATAAAAAATTAAAACCGATAAATTTAAATATTTTAT
>JABXJV010000106.1 GCA_013375355.1 Candidatus Helarchaeota archaeon | reverse complement strand
GATCCTGCAGCATCAGAGGGTAGATTAGAGCCTATTATAAAAGAACTAGAAAAACATAAAGATTATGAATTTATAACCGCTAAACCAGCGACAGAAGACGATATTCTCTTAGCTCATACCAAAGTTCATATCCAACGAATTAAGAACTCATCTATGATTTATGAATTTGCACTTTTATCAGCAGGAGGGGCAATAAAAGCTGCTGAAATGGCTTTTCAACAAATTCCTACTTTTGGCTGTATTCGTCCACCAGGACACCATGCATCTGCTAATAGTTGTTGGGGATTTTGTTTCTTCAATAATATAAGCGTTTCCCTGTTAAAATTGAATAATCAAAAGAAAATTAAAAGCGCATTCGTGTTAGACTTTGATCTTCATACTGGAGATGGAAACATCAATATTCTTGGAATGCACACAGATAAGCTTAAAACTGAAATTTTGAATCCCATTAGTTATTCTGAAGCAGAATATTTAGAAGAAATTGCTAAAACATTTTCGAATATTGAAAAAGGAAAATTTGATATAATCACAGCATCAGCAGGTTTTGATGAATATGTATTGGATTGGGGCGGAAAATTATCGACCAAAGCGTATAATAAAATTGGTAAAATGATGAAGGACTTTTCTGAGGAAAAATGTGAGGGAAGACGCTATGCTTTGCTCGAAGGCGGATATTATTTCGAGGATCTTGGAAAAAATGTATTCTCATTTTGCGAAGGATTCAAATAAAATTTAAAAGATAAGATTTTACTTAATTATACTTTTTAATAAATTCCATTCTGCATCAAAAGCAGCTTTACTAATCGACCTTGCTTTTTCTTCACTAAACGTCGAACTTGATATCAAATCTTTTGTTTTATTATAAAATTTTTGTTCAAGCTCACTTAATTTTGAATAGAGTTGCATTTGTCCTAATTTATTCAAAGCCTTTTCATATGCTAACCATAGTTTAGCTGAATTTCTTGTAAAAGAGTCAGGCATAAAATATGGGGGAACATAGGTCCCAGGAATAAAAATGGGTTTAAACATGCCTAGACAAGGATTGGGGGTGCCCATTACCCAATGAACAGAAAACTCGGGTGTAACACGTGATACTAGAGATGCTGTAGATCTAAATCCACCATGCATACAAATTCCTCCATTATGATCACGTAAAAATTCCATCATCAGATCTGGAGTAATTGAACCTATGTTTTTTTCTAATAAAATTTTAGCACGACCCTCTCGACAGAATGGGGAGGGTGAATTGGGAACATCACTTGTTGAAAAACGTGTGAAATCCAATTTTTGATGAGCTAATTGATAACCTGCTTTTAAAGCATATTCTTCGATTCCCTCAGCTGATTTATCAAATTTTGTATGAATAGAGAGCTCATTTGATATATTACGGACATTATTACTAATTTTTTCAGCTACCCACCATTTATTGGCAGTTTCCAAGACCCAAGCTTCTTGTGGATCTGCAATTATAAAGGAATTATGATAGGTCATACTTCCATCTTCCGCACAATTTCCTCCTTGACCAAATTCTTCTAAAAGTTGAATAATTACTTCAAGTGCCTCCCTGGCAGTTCCTCCACGTTCTAATCCTAACCTAAGAAGGTCCATTCCAAGTAATGCTGTTGGACCATCTGGTTCTCGCGTCCACACTGCTTCATTTCCAATAACTACCCCACATTCATTTGCCCCCATCTCTCCACCCCACATCCATACAGGTTGAGAAAGAATGATACTATATATTTCAGAAACTTGTGGAATGTTAATATAAGTACATTTCACTCGCTTTTCTGTTGTTTTACGATGAGGATAGAACACAATGGTCTGAATTTCATTATAAGGGCGATCACTATTTTTCCCAAAAATCATAGACCCATCTTTAGTAGCTGTCCCGATTGCGACCAAAGTATCACACATTTAAAAAACTCCATAATTTTCAGATCTTATCCTAATTTACGTTAAAGCATGTTTTTTATAAATTTTCTTCAAATTTTTGAATTTATAATAATAAATAAATAAAAACAATTACTTTTGAACACTTATAAAAAAATTAAAAATGTAATGATTCAATTTTATATTGAATAAAAAGAAAATCCGAATTAAATTCAATGGTTATTGTCAAGAGGCTGATAAAATTTCACGCTAAAAAAGAAGATTTCGATACACAAATCAATGTGCTTTTAGACCGTCTTAAAAGAATTAGTTTTGACAAATATCCTTCTGCACACGCAGCTAGTCAATATGATCTTGGGAAACTATATTTAGATCGTTTTAAGCGTGATAATAATAAATCCGATCTTATTAAAGCAGAGACTGCTTTTAAAGAATCTTGGAAGGTAAATACTCTTGAAACCAATCCCTATGAATTTGCCAAGATTCAGTTAATGATGGCGATGGTCTATTCGCACTTGGCAGAGTTCCAAGATCCTGAAGCATATTCCTATAAAGCAATCAATATGATTTATAATGCTCTTAACATATTTGAAGCCAAGAAATTTCCCAAATTTTTTGCAAAATCTCAAATGACTTTAGGAAATATTTATAGAAACTTTGCTGATATTAGCGATAGAAGTAAAAATATCAGTGAAGCTATAGAAGCTTATGAAAAAGCTTTAAAAATATATAAAAAAGAGAAAAATAGCAAAGAGTATGAAAATATCCAATTGAATTTAGGAGCTTCCTATATTATTCTTTCTAAAGTTCAAAATAAAGAGAAGAATCTTGATAAAGCATTTGATGCCTTTGAAAATGCTCTTGAAATCCTTACTATTGATAGAAATCCTTTTAGTTACGCTAAAATTCAATGTGATCTAGGTGTAATCTATATGATGCTCTCTCAAATTCGAGAAGAACAAAAGAATTTATTTAAAGCAAATCTTGTTTTTAAAATAGCATTAAAAGTGTTTACCCTTAAAGACTACGCATTTGAATATGCAACAACTCATAATAATCTTGGATTAGTGCATCTCATACTTGCTAATATACAAAATCCACAAGAAAATCATTTAAAAGCAATTGAAGCATTTGAGAATGCCTTAGATGTATTTACTGAAATAGATTATCCTTCAAAACATAAAAAAATAATGTCAATCTTAAAAAGTCTAAAACAAAAGACAAACCAATAATCATCTGTGAATTTTCCTTTATTTTTCTAATTTTTTACTAAATTTTTTAAATACAAATTTTCTTACAGATAAATTAACTACTAATTTGAGGAATAATTTTGAAAATACTTATTACTTATTTTTCTCAAACTGGAAATACAGAGAAAGTAGCCAAGAGCATTGGTGAAGGTATATCTGGAGAAAATCCAATAATAAAAGCAATCAATGATGTTGATGTAAATTCATTAACTGATTATGACTTAATTTTTCTAGGTACTCCAGTTCATGGAAATTCACTATCAAAAGTAGCTAAGAAATTTCTAAAAGCCTGTCCAGAAAATGCACCTTATAAATTTGCCTTATTTTCTACACATGGAACTCCTGGAACTCAAGAAAAAACTGCTGCTTCAGGTCTATTTAAGTCTGCAACAAAAATTCTAACGAAAAGTAATATTTCAGCTGTTGAAACTTTTAGT
>JABXJV010000105.1 GCA_013375355.1 Candidatus Helarchaeota archaeon | reverse complement strand
TCCTTTAAATAATTTTAAATTTCAAATTAAATTATACGCAGCTTCTAATAAACCATTCTACACTATATTTCCTTTTATTCCTTAAAACTATAATACCATAAATCACGTGACTAATCCATAATATTATACTTAACAGATAAACAGTATATGGATCTAAATTCAGCCATGGATCATAAATCAAGTCAAAAACCCTTTGGAAAATATAATAATGAGTAATAAATGTAGTTAGAGAAATGCTACCAAAAATTTCAAAGAGTTCCAGCGCCTTCACTTCCCATTGCTTCCAATCTTGAATCCAGAATAGAATTGTGATGAATAAAACCACTGAACCTATCGCAAATAATATATCTTGACGTGGAGGGTTGCCAAGAAAAAAATCTGGATAATTAATAATAGATCTAAAATTTGTAAGAATAACATAAGAAACAAATGAAATTATTGCTATTATAAGAGAATTTTTTATGAATTTGTCTTCTGATTTGGTCTCAACAGCGTTAATCATCTTTTCAGTAAAAATTGTCCCAAAAATTGAAATCGCTATATAAGGTAAGATTGGAAAATCCACTTGTAGGAACATACTATAAAGAAAAGTGTCGATAGTCCATACATTTTGAATAAATCCCATTTGAAATTGGATGGGGTGTAAATAGAATTTTAAAAACGGGGTTATCAAAGCTATAATTATAATTAAAATAATTCTTGTTCGATGAGAGAGTTTTGAAACATAGTAGGCAATAATTATAGATATTCCCACAAAAGATAAAATAAAGGAGTTCCAAGTAAAAAAGGGATGCCATCCAAAAAAATTACAAATAAATTGTATTATAACTAATAGCAAACCTCTTTTAAAAATTGATTTCCTAATTAAACTTTCATCAATACCATCTTTTTTACCTCGATATAGTTGTAAAGTTACACCCATTGCAGGTATTGTTACAAAACAAAAACGTAACGTGTGACCTATGAGTGAGATGAAAATGAAATGTATTAAGGAATATTTTGGAATCTGGGGTATATACCAAGTAACAAAATGATAAATTATCATTTCCATGGTAGCCATCCCCCTTACAGTATCTATAGACCTAATTCTTTTTATTGGAGCTTTTTTAATTTCTATAGGGTTATTCGGTTCCATTTTATTCAATTATCTAATTCATATAATTTTAGAAATTTTATCTACTAATTTATATAAAAATTAATAAGATCTTCGTAATAAACTAACTCTTCTAATTACATCATTCAAAGTTACGTTTCCTTTTACACATTTTATGGGTAAAAATAGGCAATCATAACAGATTTTTGCATAACTTGCGTAAGTTTCAAATTTTTTTTGTTCCCCTTTATCATCAATTAATTTTTCGCCACAAATGGCACAAGAATTTTTTATTTCTTCTTCCAAATAACTCAACTCTTTTTTATTATTAAAGGTCTATAATATTTCTTCCAGCCAAAATGATACATAATGTAAGCAAAGCCTAAAACAATAATAATTTGTATAAGTAATTCAAATTTAAATAAATCACTTCTGGAGGGTGTAAGAAATGGAAAATAAGCTCCTTGAAATATTGGGGCAATCTGTTCACTTACAAAGTCATTTATTAACCACCCAGTACCCCAGATTGCTAAGAAACAAAAACCAAATACAATCCAATCCGAAACAATTGAATGTTTAAATAATTTCTCAATTTTTGAGTTTAAAATTGCGCTAATAATTAGAAAATACCCAAGCCACCCATGATTAAGACCTAAATGGGTTGGAAAAAATGGCCAAATTTGTGCTTTTAAACCTTCAATTCCTAATATGGGAATAGTTATATTTACTCCTACTACATAAATTCCGGTTAGAGCATTAATATATGGTATCGTAGTTACTGTTGCGATTATAATTAATATAATTCTTATTTTATCTTCTTTATTTAATTTATTTGGGATAATTTTTAACTCAATTTCTTCATTTTTATAATTTTGAAGTTCTAATTGAGCATAAAACCTATCACCAATAACTCCTAATGATAAACCAAATGGAATAAAAGCAAATAAAATTGCAAAAGAAAAAGCATTTGAGAAGCCATTATAGACAGTATTATAGCGCCCAAGTGATAATATACATAAAATCGTAAAAAAATACAAGAACCAGATAATTATTAATACATAATAATCAATTCTTATTTTTAATCTTAATTTTAACTCTTTATATGGTCTAATTTTATTCTAACTCCAAAAAAATTTTTGAATTGAATAATTTTATAATTTATTTAATTCTAATTAAGATCAAATTTTAATTCTTGAGGTGAATTAATTGGTAAAAATTCGATGGTGTGGACATAACTGTTTTGAAATCACAGGTAAAGATGTTGTTATAGCAACAGATCCTTTTAACGGAAAAATGGTCGGTCTAGTGACGCCAGATATATGTGCAGATATTATTATGAGCTCTCATAATCACGGAGACCATTATGATCGTAAGACAGCTCAAAAAATGTGCAATGAAGGAGCAGAAATTCTCAAATGGCAAAATAAGACATTTGAAAATCTCAAGGGTGTAAAAATCAAAGGTGTAGCCACAGCTCATGATGATAAGGATGGAACTGCAAGAGGTAAAAATACAATCTATGTATTTACCGTAGATGGTATAACACTGTGTCACTGCGGCGATCTTGGACATACTTTAACAGATGAACAACTAAAAGAGATAGGAGAGATTGATGTTTTATTAATCCCAGTTGGAGGGATATTTACCATTGATCCTTTAAAAGCCACTGAAGTAGTTAAACAGCTTAATCCAAAAGTTGTAATACCTATGCATTATTATCATGAAGGCATGGCATCTATGTTTAGTGCATTAAGTACAGTAGATAAATTTATCAATGATAAGAAAAACGTTAAGAAAATTGACATTTCTGAGGTTGAAGTATCAAAAGAAACTCTTCCTACCGAGTTGGAATATTGGGTATTAAAGCCAATCGTCTAATTTCTAATCTTTATTTTTTATCATAACTTCTGTTGGTTTGACTACAACTTTAACTAAATCATTTTTTTTAATCTTCATCTGCTCAGCTGCTTCTCTTGTTATTACAGCAGTTATAATGGCTGATTCAATAGGTTGAACTCTGATAACAAAAATAAGTCCTTTATCTTCTAGTGCTTTAATCTTCCCGAGTATTTTATTTCGAGCGCTAATTTTCAAAAGATACCCTCCTTTCCAATTTGAATTTCAGTTGCTTTTATAACTGTAAGAATTTCTTTTCCGACTTTAAGTTCTAAATCATTTACTGCTTCTTTTGTTATTATTGATGTAATTTGAGTAGGTATATCGATTTCGATTTTTAAAATAGCTACATTTTCATCCTTTTTAATATCGATTACTTTCCCAGTAATATCATTTTTTTCAGTCGATTTTAGACCGTATGATTGCCATAAATCAGAATTATTTAAAGCATCGGTGATATAATTTTCAAAAGTACGATAATAATTGATTAAACGTCTTCCAAATTCAGTAACGTTTGACCCTCCACCTCCACCTGTTCCTCCTTTAAAGGTTTCCACTGGTGCTTCTCCGAATCGTCTTTTAATCTTTTGTAATATATTCCATGCATATTTATAAGAATATCCCAATTCTTTTGCTGCTTTT
>JABXJV010000104.1 GCA_013375355.1 Candidatus Helarchaeota archaeon | reverse complement strand
GATGAATTTGAGTGGAGAGAAACACCGAATAGTACAGACGAGTATTCTATACTAGTTGTTAAAAATATTTTTCCGATTATAGATAAATCTATTAAAGAAGTTAAATCTTTAAATTTTGTAATTATTGAGTCACGAGAACATCTTACATCTTTTAATCTATTAAGTCAGAATAGTATAAAAGCATGTTTAATTGCTTATATTGCTTTAATCAAAAAACATTATGGTGAATATATTTGTACTGTTCTTTACAAGAATCAAGGTAAAGCAGCACAAAGTTCGATGGAGCATATCCATTCCCAATTAGTTCTTCTGAACCAGATTCCAAATCGTCTTATTAATAATGCTAATGAGATTTTTAAAAAAGGGGATTGTGGATTATGCAAAAGATATCATGAAGTCATGACTAAAGAGGACCAATATATTCTCAGAGAATACAAACATTTCATAGAATATTGTCCAAAGTATATTTATCCTTATACAATTCGAATTTTAGCTAAAAGACATATTCCAAATCTCTTAGCTTTAACTGATGATGAAATATTAGAACTTGCAAAAATAATTAAAATTGCTACGAATAGAATTATTGGAAATTTTGGTAAATTGGACTATAATATATTATATCATCAATCTCCTAAAATTTTTGAAGATCGTTGGCACTTATTTATTGAAATCATACCTCGAGGGTTAAATGAACCTGCAGGTTTTGAAATGTTAACCGGGATTCGAGTAAGTGAAAATCCTGAACATGCAGCACAACAATTGAAAAATATTAAAACCCGTTGCGTCATGTGTGGAGAGTATTATTTTGGCGAATTAGGTCTATGTCCATATTGCGGTTATTTAAAGCTTACTTTAATTGAAGAGGACTTTTAGATTATCCCTTCAAATCCACATCCCCTTCAAATGCTTTTTCTGAAGGTCCGGTCATATATACATGGTCATCATCAGCCCATTTAATCTTTAAATCTCCCCCAGGTAAATGTACTGTAATTAATTGATCTTTTTTAACATAATTATTTAAGACTGAACTAACTACTGTGGCACATGCTCCCGTACCACAAGCTAATGTCTCACCTGCTCCTCTTTCCCAAACTTTTACTAAAAGTTCATTATTATTTAGCACTTGTACGAATTCTACATTAGTTTTATTTGGAAAGAGTTGGTGAGTTTCGATTTTTTTACCAATTTTTATATCAATTGAATTAACATCATCATCATAAATTATACAATGTGGATTTCCCATAGAAACACAAGTTATTTTATAAATTTCATCATCAACACGAAATTCTTCACCAATTACTTTCTTATTTACTCCAGTCATAGGAATTTCATTACGTAGTAATTTAGGAGTGCCCATATCGACTTCGATACTTTCAACCAAATTATCTTTTAAAAATAATTTAAGAATCTTAATATCAGCTAAGGTTTCTACCCGGATTTCCGTACTTTTTGTCAATCTAGAGTCATATACATGTTTTGCAATAGCCCTGATTCCATTTCCACACATTTCGGCTTCTGAACCGTCAGAATTAAAAATGCGCATTTTGAAATCTGCTTTTTGACTTTTTTCTAATATTAGAATACCATCTGCACCTATATTGAATCTTCTCCTACAAAGACGTTTGGCTAAATCTGAAAATTTATTCTCGGGAATTTTCTCTTCAATATTATTAATTAGAATAAAGTCATTTCCAATTGAAGAATATTTAAAGAAATGCATAGTGTCCTTCATCTCATAAATAATTTGAAGTAGTTGATTTTTTCTATATATTCAATTATCAACTTTTTAAAAAATTTTATAATAAAAGTTTGTCTTTAATAAATTATGCTTAGTTTAATTATTTCTCAATTTCGCTTATTCAAAAATTTATCTAATAGCATAAGAGAAAGCGAAGCTATAGTTACGGCGAAAGAAAAATTCGCTTTATCTTGGCTTATAATAGGGGGGTTGATAATGGCTGTATTCTTTTTAATATTTATATATATATTCGCCACCACGTATGAATTTCGAGAATTTTCAATAGATTTTGGTGGTCCTCCAGGATAGTAAATTGGACTGAGGCTTTCATGGAAAAATTAAAATTCAAAATTGCTATTTTAGGAGAACCAGAGGTTGTTTATAGATATTATGAACTCGGACGATTTTTATTATTTAATTTATTAAAAAAATAAAGAAGAAATTTATTAATCACCGGTCCAATGTGGATCTGGTTCCCATTTACCATTAAATAATTTATATCTTCCCATCCAATCCTTTTTTAAACGGATTATTTTACCATATGTTTCTAAATTTAATTAAAGGATTTAAAATATAAAGTAGTTAGGTAAAAATAGTAAAATTTAACTTTTTTTACCTTTTTTACTTTTTTTACCTTGTTGTTTTAAATTTAGCTCTAATTAATATTATGTAGGAATAATTTATGGATTCTCTGAAAATTGATCAAGATTTTGTTGAGTTAGAACTTTCCCAAGTTAAATCCAAAGATTATTTTACATTAATAAAAAAAAGATAAATTTAAGTGCTGTGTTAATTATGGTTATAGAAAAATGGCTGTCCAGACTCGATAAAAAAATAAAAGATAAGTTAATTGGTCTTTGTAATAACTCAATAAAGAAATTACCGATAAATGAACAAGACAAAGCGTTAATAGAGTGTTTAAATAATTTTAATAATAAAATTAATTTTAATGACATAATAGAAGAATTTGAAAATGAAGGATTGAATCAAAATAATATTAATTTAGCTTGTTCAAATGTCATTGAAAAAATAGATATTTCCAAGGAACTGAGAAATAAATTATTAGATAATTGCAAATATAGATTGAATAAAAAGTTCCTAGATCCGGCTTGGAAAAAAGCTAACATCATAAAAAAAATTACATTTCTTGCTAATTCTACAGAAAAATGTATCCCTTCTGTCATTACCGATGATTACATAAAAAATCTTGAAGAAAATAGTAATTCTTTAAATTCTTGTATATCTGATTTAAATAAGAATTACTTGAGCCATATATGGCATTTAGAGGCTATAAGTTATTTAACTAACGATATCGAAGCTGGGAGTAAAATTTCTTATGATTTTCTTTTTACAAGGAATAAAAATGAATCTTACAATTTGAATTACTTTTTTTTTGAAAAAAATCCTTTTCTAGAAGAGAAATTAAAATTATTAGCTGCTTTTCTTTTAACAGATGGTTATGTAGATCTTAAGTCAAACAAGATTGCATTTTCTAACACTTCTCCAATTCTACATAAGAAATTTATGGAACTTATTCAGTACTTTACTCCAGATGCCTTATTTTCCATAAGGAGAACAGAACCGCAAAAAAATCCTCAAATGATGGAAACTAGCATAAATCATCCAAAATTGATTAATATATTATTAAGTTACTTTCCCTCTTTTAGGACCAAAGCCTTTACTGATGATGAAATAAAAAGTGGTTACGTTAACGAATATTTAGAGTTAATTAATAGAAATAGACCATCTAGTTTAAGAGTTGTCCATGGGAACCTATTAAAGAATTCAGCTTGCAGCAAAAATGTTCCTTTTCCACCCGCAAATTTACCGATGATGCAAAATGATAGGTCAAAAAATTCTTTATTACGAATTATTGCTAACACGGAAGGTTCTGTAAAATGTGATATACAGGAAATTGAAAGGAATGTTAAGGGTAAAAAAGAAAAGATTTTTAGGCTGCCGATAATTATTAAATTTTCTGCAACTCATCCAACAATCCAAAAAGACATTTTATCTATGTTTGAAAGTCTAAATTATCTACCCGCTATTAAAAAAGATAGAGGATGTCCAGTAGGGGTATCACTCGTCCGCATTGATGACGTGAAAAATTTTCAAAATAAAATCGGTTTCGATAGAGGTGTTAAAATTGGGAAGGGTGCTATATTTGAAGGCTTTGATAAAGCGAGTGCTTTAGATATAAGTCTTCTGCTTAGGGAATTAAGAATTGCAGATGTAATAAAATATAAACATTTAGGAACGAATTTAGATGAAATATTAAATGTTCAGAAAAAAGCTCTTAAAATCTATGAAGATATTATTTATGGTGATAATAAATTAACTTTAAATGAGGTCGACAAGAGAAACCTTGCTTTAAAAACTGCTGCTAGATACATATGCGAAGTTCAATCTCCTTACATAACTGAGGAACAAGAAAACAAATGTCTGAATATAATAAACTCAAAGTTAGCCATTTTTGATCCTCCCATACATTATCTTGAACCAAAGGAACAAATTCTTGAAAAAACAATTGACTTAGTCGCTCCAAGGCTTAAAAATACTTTGAACAAATCATTAATAGACAGAATTGTTAATCCCAAATTTAAGAGAGGGGGGAAAAAAATTGTTAATTTTCTTATTGATAAAGGAAGACCAATGACAATAAAGGAGATTATTAAAGGACTCGATATAGGCAGAGGAACATTTTATAATAATATTGGGGATTTGATGGACTCTGGACTCGTAAAAAGGATCGGAGAAAAGACCCGCCATGGTATTCGACATAAATATTATCATAAGGATGTAAAGGTCTGAATTTAAATAATAACAATTTATTTTTTGTTACTTTAAATCCTATCTGGTCAAGAACAACCATTTCTTGATTATTTGTTAAAAAAGCTTCTATATATGAAATGTTAATTAATATTTTTAAACATATATTTTATAGATTTTATTGATAGGATTAAAGGCTAGTTAAATTAATGGTAAAAGAAAAGCTTAAATTTAAAATTGCTATTTTGGGTGAGCCTGAAGTAGGCAAGAGTACATTAAACAATTTTTGTGAACAGAGGTTTGAGAAAAGGTTAGAAGATCTCCATGAAAATATTTTTGGTGTCTCATTTAGTGTAAAAGTATTACAGAGTATTGATTTGGTTATCAGTTTGATCGTATGGTCATTTACTGGACAAGATCGTTATAGATCTTTAAGACCTCAATACATAAAGGGAGTATCCGGTATTTTACTGTTATTTGACATAACCCGGAGAGAAACTTTTGAAAAACTTTCCGAATGGATTTCATTTTTGAGGGAGAATGATTCAAACGTTCCAATAATATTATTAGGAAATAAAGCTGATTTATTTGAAAGAAAGCAAGTAAATGATGAAGAAATAGAGGATTTTATTAATGACAACATGCTCCAGGGATATTATGAAATTTCTTTAAAAACAGGTTTTAATGTAGAACAGTCAATTGTTCGTCTTGCAGAAATGGTATATCAAT
>JABXJV010000103.1 GCA_013375355.1 Candidatus Helarchaeota archaeon | reverse complement strand
TTTTCTTTCCTTTCCATATTTCTTTTACTTTTCATTTAATGAGATTCTTAATAAAATTGTCCTGTGAATTATATAACATAATTATTCATTTATATAGTTGGCAAACCAAAAAAATTATTTAGAGAATTAGAGAATTGTTATGTCAGAAGTGATTTTTAATAATGTTAATAAAATATTTAGAAGAAAATATGAAATGGATAGATAAAAAAGTTGTGAATTTAGCAGTGTACTTAATTTTTTCCCATAAAATGTAGCAAAGCAGAGTTGAAACCCGAGATGTTGCCGGTATCAAATATTAATCCATTGTATAATTTCCCTCTTAATTTTTCCTCCGATGCTAATTTATTAAGAATTGGAGTATCATCAAATTCTCCCCTGTATTCTGTTCTAAATTTTTTTATGTAATAAAAAACATCTTCCTTAAAAACGTATCTTCCAAAGTTCTTTAAACCGATTTCACCATTTTTAAGTTTGATTATCTTCTTTTTTTTCTTTTTTATATGTGTAATTTTGTAAATATTTTTGGATATTAATTCGTATTCTATTCCACCAATATCAACTTCTTCAGGGTCTATCTTTCCTACAAACTTTTTAAGAATAATGTATGAATATTTATCTTTTACATTAAACAAATCGATGAGTTGTTTAATACACGGAATTCGAGAAACCATGATATTGTCTGGTAGAAGCACAGCAAAAGGCTCATTGTTGACAAAATTTTCGCCAAGAAATATAGCGTCCATAAGTCCCTTTGCACCTTTTTGATATGTGAAATCTATTTTGCATTCTCTGGTTAAATTTTCCAGATTTTTTATCTCTTTTCTGTTCAAAAGTCTTTTATCAACCTTCCCTGTAAGATAGTTTTTTATTAAATCTTTATTTTTTCTGATAATGATCAAAATTTCCTTAATACCTGATTTAACTCCCTCTTCCACAGCATATTGAATCATTGGTTTCATATTAATTGGAAGAAGTTCCTTGGGAACAGATTTTGTAATAGGTAGCATTCTTGTGCCGAGACCGCCAGCAGGGATAATGGCTTTTTTGATTTTCATTTCTCTTCCCCGTAAATTTCCCCCAGTACAGATTAATTCTTATAATTTTGCTTAAATATTTATCTTATTAATGTATTTGCCAATTAATTAATAGTTTATTATTGACTTTTTGGTATAATATTTTATATTTATAAATGAATTATATTTATACTTAAATTTTATTAATAAAGTAATTAATTTTCAATATAGAAAATAAATAATAAATAAAAAAGAGAAAAGTTAATAGATAAATGGGGCTGTAGCTCAGCTGGGAGAGCGCTTGTCTGGCAGACAAGAGGTCGACGGTTCAATCCCGTTCAGCTCCACAAATAAAAATAAGGAATTATGTAACCCGATGGCAAGAAAAACAAGCGCTCCTTGAGGTAAGCTTGCCAATTTTTAACGAA
>JABXJV010000102.1 GCA_013375355.1 Candidatus Helarchaeota archaeon | reverse complement strand
TTTTTAATTATTTTTTACAATCCAATTAAGTAATGTATTGAAAAATTTTAAGAAGTTTAATATTTTTCATATTTCATTCAATTTAATTTTGAGTTGCCTAATGATGAAGGATGATTTGAAATCTCAAATAAACAAATTTTTTTACCCAAAATCTGTTGCCATTCTTGGTGCATCCCGTAGTCCTGCTAAATTTGGAAACTTGTTTCTTAGAGCTTTTCTAACTAATGAGTTCCCGGGTAATATTTATCCGATTAATCCTAAAGCAGATGAAATCCTAGGAGTTGAGGCTCATAAAAACTTGATTGATATTAAAGATCCTATAGATTTGGCAATTATTACAACTCATCCTGCTGAAAATATAAAGTTGGTCAAAGATTGTGTTAAAAAAGGAATTGAAGCAATAATTATATTCTCTGCAGGTTATGCTGAAATTGGGGAAGCTGGAAGGGAGAGAGAGAAAGAGTTATTATCAATCATTAAGGGAAAAGCTAGAGTATTAGGTCCAAATTGTGTTGGAATTCATTCTGCTCCTGGTAGGGTTTCTTCTTTTCCTGCAACCTCATTCGATTTAGATGCTGAAGTGGCCATAATATCTCAAAGTGGATATTTAACATCCCTTTTAACAAGAACTTTAACACTTCGTGGAATTCCTGTAACATTTGGAGTAAGTTTGGGCAATTCAATAGATTTGAATATCTGTGATTTTCTTGAATATTTTAAAGCTGAAAATAATACGAAATATATTGGAATATATCTGGAGGGTGTTTCTCAAGGACAACGGTTTATAAAATTATGTAAAGAAATGAAAGGCAAAAAACAATTAATAATTTGGAAATCTGGAAGAACTAATATAGGAAAAAAAGCTATATCAACCCATACAGCAAGTATTACTGGAGAAGATAAGATATGGAATGCTATTTTTAATCAATATAGTATATTCCGAGTTAATTCAGCCGAAGAAATATTGAATCAAGTTATCGCATTACAATTTTCAGAAACCATGAAAGGACCAAAAGTTGGTATTCTTGGATCTCAAGGTGGATTAACCGTAACTACTGCTGAAAATTGCGAATTTTATGGTATTGAATTAGCCAAATTAACTGATGAAACTAAGGAAAAGCTGAGAAAAGCGATTCCCGAATTTGGGACTAGTGTTAATAACCCAGTAGATATTTCAATTGCTGCAGCGATGAATTCAAAGCTTTATGCCGATGCTGGTAAAATAATACTTAAGGATCAGAATGTAGACATTCTTTTAATTAATGGAACTTGGATGATAGATAGTCTATTCATAAAATATTTATTAAGTCTTAGAAAAGAAAACGATAAACCTATTTTTCTTATAGAACCATCAATTCCAGAGAGATTAAGATCTTATAAAAAACTCTTAAACAATAAGATTGGAGTATCCTTTACTTCATTTTCATTTTTAAGATTTTTAAAAAGCGCAATTGATTCCAAAATTAAAATTTAAAATGTAAAATTCAAAATATTTTACCGATTTTGAAATATTATAAGTCAAATATATCATAAATCAGTCAAGAAATCTTATTTTAGTTAATGAGATTGTGAAAAAAATTCTTATTACTTTTCTTAATTGTATTTTAAAAAGAACGTAAAGTTGATCAAAATGACTGAAAGAAAAAATGTAGTTGTAGTTTCTGCAAAAAGAACCCCAATGGGAAAAAGTTCTTGGAATCCCGCTGCTAAACCAGGAATTTTTTATTGGGCTAATGCTCAGGAGTTTGGTGGACAGATTTTTAGAAATATTTGGGAAGATGCTAAGAAGAAAGCACCTGATCTCAAGCCAGAGGATCTTGAAGCGATTGCATACGGTTGTTCAGGGCAATACGGTTCACAATCAGGAGATATAGCTAGACTTTCTGCTGTTGTTCAAAAAGAAACGGATTTTTATCCCGTTTTTGGAGTCACTTGTGATTCTTATTGTAACTCAGGGACATCGGCAATCCAATATATAAATAATATGCTTGCATTGGGACAGGGAGAAGTAGGAGTTGCCGGAGGACAAGAATTACTGTCTCTTTTCCCTTTAGGCTCTTCTATGATGGCACACATACAGGATAAGAAAACAGGGAAACCCACTCATAAAAGAGTACTTGAAATGCATAAATTATTCATGAAACGAACATTAGGTCTTGGACCTGCAGGTGAGAAAATTGCTTGGATGTGGAATTTAAAGAGAGAAGATTTAGATGAATTTGCGGCTCGTAGTCACCGAAATATGATTAAAGTACAAAGACAAAAAGATAAGTACGAACCTAGAATAATGCCAATGACTATACCGATCTGTAATGAAAAAGGCAAACCGATAAAAGAGCCTGAAACAAGAAAAATAAAAACTATTACTCATACAGTTGATGAAACTCCACGAGCTGTTTATTTAGATAATCCTGAAAAAGCAATGGAAAAAATGAAAAGCCTTAAACCACGATTCAGTGATGGAGAGCATTCTCCCCCAAAATACATACATGCTGGAAACGCTAGTGCGATATCGGATGGTGGAGCTGCGATGCTTTTAATGACCGAAGAAAAGGCATCACAATTAGGGGTTAAACCTCTTGCTAGGATTGTTGATATCTCTAATTCAGCATCAGATCCTAAAGTTGTTCTTACAGGACCTATTCCAGCTACAAAGAAAATATTAAAAAGAAATGGATTAAAATTCGATGACTTCGATTTGATACACATTAACGAGGCGTTTGCGAGTGTCCCATTCGTAACCATGCACGAATTAGGAAGTAATGCTTTAACTGATGAGCGTTTAAATACGTCGGGTGGTGCTATAGCTGGGGGGCATCCAATAGGAGCATCTGGAGTCGCATGGGCTGTGGAGTTAGTATGGGAAATGGTCCATAATAAGAAGAAGCTTGGACTCTTCACCTTGTGCGCTGGATTTGGCAACGGAATGTCTGTGTTATTTGAAAATATGCAAATCTAACAAATAAATTAAATTACACTCTTTTTTTATTAATTATTTTTCAAAAAAATAAGAAAATTTGAGAGATTTCTCTTTTTAATTTTAAATTATGTATAATAAGGTAGGGTAGGTTTATCAAATTCCAGTCCTATAAGAATTTCATAAGTTTCACAACTTGGACATTTGACATCATTTAGAGGAGTTTCGCCTTCTAACCCAAAAAATAGATCGCATTTTATACAATAAAATGACAGAGTTGGTTTTATATCCGTTTTTTTAAATTCAAATTTTTCCTTCAAATTTTTACTAACCTCATCTATAATTTATTTTTATTTTTTTATAGAATTTAAGGTCAAACTTCAATATTTCTAACATTTTCAGCCATTACTTTAATATTATTATTTTGTCGATATAAGTTTTATTAATTTAATTAAATTAATAACTTTAACATTTTTCTTTTATTTTGGTGTTTTTTCTTCCAAAGCTTTTAGTTTTTGAACCTCATCCTTCAATTCTTGAATTTCTTTCTGCAATTCGAGTAGAATAGAGATGAACATAACCTCAGATACAAGTGGTCGTGAGATATAACCTCCAGCATCTGCTCGTAAACGTGCAGCATTCATAATTTTGTCAAAATTCTTTTTATCTGCTGGACGCAAGGCTCGTCGAAATTCTGCCCAACTCGAGATTTCATGTTCCAATATCATTCTAAAAGTCGGTATTGTTCGTCCCATTAAGATTCCCCTAGCCAAAAGTTGAGATTTCTTTGAAGAGGTATTGGTGTTGATTTCCACATGATATTTTTTTGGAAACGACCTCCCTTGAGCCTATAGAACTCGATACGATTTTTATAATCTAATACATGAACAATTACATCGGCAAAATGACTCATAATCTTTCCTCCTGCTGGTTTGAACCGTGAGTTCTGAGCATAACCTGTGGAAACTACAACAATCGCATTTTTTTCAAGTGTAAATTTTTTGAGCTTTCCGAGAATTTTCAGGAGATCTCCAAAGCAAGACTGTGTTTTGGGGTCGAACATGCCGGTCAATCCTGAAATGAGAAGAAGTTGTGCGTCTAATCCTTTCATTTTATTTATGACAATATCGACCGTTTGTTCCCAAGTGAAAAATCGAGAGATGAGAATACGTGATAAGACATGACGAGGGTTTAGTTTTTTAGTGACGGATTTTTGGGAGATGAAGTATGGATCAAAGGAAACATCACCGTCCACATAGATTACTTGTGAGTTAAGACCATTAAGTGAGCGAGGTAGTTGAGCTGTAACTGATAACGTTAGAAAAATCTGTCTAATTACAGATCTTTGCCCATATAAAAGATAGAGAGTTCTGGGCATAAATCCTCCATCAAGTAAGTCGTCTAATTCTGAATTTTCACTGGTCAATTTAGTTATGTTTTTTTGTCGATTGTATTCATATGAAGCGGAGTTCATTTCACTACCTCAATAGCACATATTAACTTAAACTGCGATATTTGAGTTAAAATTCCGGCTTTCCAGCGATCTTGGGTAGAAATTTGCCAACATTCGATCAAATCCTCTAGAATTTTAACACCACTATTTGGTTCCTTTTGGAAAATATTAATTGAGAGAGGGAGGCAATGAAAAGTGAAAGTATTGAATTTTTGTCGGGTTTTTTTGAAGAGAGAATTAAGTTAAACAGTTAATAAATCAAAGAGAGATCTAAGCAAAGGTAAAAAAAGAATTTTTTAATATTTTTAATCAGAATTTTTAAGATGTGATGAAATGTCATTTTTAGATAAGTTGGATGATTGGCCTTCACCAGAGAAGACAAAACTTTTGTTGATAATTAGCATAATATTAACTGTTGTAATTTATATTATTATGGCAATTTTTCTCATGCAATCGGGTGGAATGGCTAATCAGTTATCATTTAGCGGCCCCACAATGAAAAGTGAATATTTTCATATAATAATATTGAATAATGGAATGGTACCTTATAGCACGATGCAAATACTTGATTATGTTTTTATGGTAGGCTATGGTTCATTAATATTCAGTTTGGCTTTAATAATCGGTAGAAAATTTGATGCAGGTTCTAGATGGAGACTTTCTGGATATATTTTTGCCATATTAGGTATTTTTGCTGGAATTTTTGATGGTTTCGAAAATGCTTTTATCCTTTTAACCTTGACAAATCCTTTATTCTTTCCTGACTGGTGGACTTTTGCACATTCCTGTTTTGCTGTTCCAAAATATTCAATTATTATAGGTTCCATTGTCTGGGCAATAATTGCCAGCCTGATCAATAAATTCAGCTCTTCGTAAACTTGAACAAAATAAAAGCTTTTTATCTTATTTTTACCTATTTTTTCAAGGAGAATTATTGTTATGTTAATAATACCAGCAGTTGATATCCGTGAAGGCAAATGTGTAAGATTATATAAGGGTATAGCAGATCAAATAACAAAATATTTTGATAGTCCTGTTGAAGCTGCACAATTTTGGGCGGATAAGGGTGCCCCTTTAATACATATTATTGATCTTGATTCAGCTTTAGGACTAGGTGAAAATTTAGATGTCATAAGAAAAATAATTAATCAAGTTCCAGCAAAATTTGAAATCGGAGGAGGTATTCGGACGCTTGAAAAAGCTGAAAAGATTTCTTCATGGGGTGCAGAACGAATTATAATCGGAACAAAAGCGATAAAAGAACCAGATTTTATTTCAAAGCTGGAAAAACGAATTGGAAAATCCCATATAATGGTTGCATTAGATTATCGTAAAGATAAAGTTCTGGTTAATGGCTGGAAAACTTCTACAGCGTATAACGTCTTTGATTTTGCTAAAAAAATAGAAGAGAAAGGTGCAGGATGGATACTTTTTTCATCCG
>JABXJV010000013.1 GCA_013375355.1 Candidatus Helarchaeota archaeon | reverse complement strand
AGTCCGGAAAAGAAAATATTGAAAAGTTGAAGAACAATTGTTTTTCCTTTTGAAAATATTTAAGCATATTTTTCTGTTTGCAATCTGTGAATCCACTCTAAAAAGGTTAAAATGTTTTATTACTGCTTTTTTTGTTTTATATTCTACAATATAGAAATCAGCGTTAACTAATTGTAAATCAATCTGTAGGAACACGCCGTGGCGTGTTCCTACATTAGATAAAATAGATATAATAGAATAAAAATGATTAGTTATTAACCATTTTTAGACTGGACTCATATATTATAATTACACTTATTTTAGCAAAAAGATTTAGAAACAAATTTTTAGACTTTTTGCCGTGCCATCTTACAGAGAAAGTAGAATTTATAAATTGAAAATTCACCGTATCAGAATTATGATATTTTAGGTAGAGGGTAATAATGAAAAAATATTTATTATTTTTCACAATTTTATTCTTATTGATAAATTATAATTATTCTTTGTCCCAGAAACATCCTTCAGAATTAGAGTTTGAACCATTAAAGTTTGAAATTCCAGATGTAAGGAGGACAGAATTAAAAAATGGTATAATACTTTATTTACTCGAGGATAATGAACTTCCGTTGATAAAGGGTCATGCCTTGATAAGGACAGGCAGTATCTATGAACCGACCGAAAAGGTTGGTCTTGCAATATTAACGGGAACCGTAATGAGAACCGGTGGAACTATATTGAGAACGGGCGACCAGATTGATGAGGAACTTGAATTTATTGCCGGCAGTGTGGAGACAGGTTTTGAAAAAGAATCTGCTTCTGCAACTCTTTCTGTATTAAAAAAGGATATTGACTATGGGCTTGAAATTTTTGCGGATGTTTTGATGAATCCGGTTTTTAGTGAAGATAAAATTGACCTTGCAAAAAAACAGACTATCGAGCAGATTAGAAGAAGGAATGACAACCCAGGTTCTGTTCTTAACAGAGAATTCGATTTTTTAATTTATGGGAAGGAGAGTCCATTTGCGAGGGTATCGACAGAAGAAACTATCAATTTCATTACGAGAGATGACCT
>JABXJV010000101.1 GCA_013375355.1 Candidatus Helarchaeota archaeon | reverse complement strand
AGGATGAAAACGGTTTCTGGGGAGAGTTTAAAATCAAGAAAAGTTCGGTTGCAACCTCTGGTGACTATGAAAGGTATTTTGAAATAGATGGCGTCAGATATCATCATATTATAAATCCATCCACTGGATATCCACAAGACGATTGCGTCAGCGTTACTATTGTGACAGAAAAAGCAGAACTGGCAGACGCACTTGCTACCGGAGTGTTTGTTATGGGACATAAAAAAGGTATGGATTTTATCAATAGGAATAAAGATGTTGAGGGGATTATAGTTTACAAAGAGGATGGTATTCTAAAAAGCCTCGTTTCCGAAGGTATGATTGATAATTATAAATATATTGAATATGAACAATAGCGATAAATTAAAAATTTTAATATTGAGATTGAGTTCAATAGGGGATATTGTTCTTGCATTTCCGTTTGTCAGGCTTCTTAGAAAAAAATTCCCCAAGACTCAGATAGACTTTGTAGTGAAAAAAGAATACGAAGAATTGATAAAATCCAATTATAATATTTCAAATATATATTCCTTCGATTCACGAAAAGGGTTTAAAGAACTTAAAAATCTTAAACAGAAAATTAAACAGGAGAAATATACCTATATTTTTGATATTCACAGAAACTTGAGAAGTTATTATTTACGAAAGTTTTCAAGTGCTGAAAAAATATTCCTGTATAAAAAATACCGCATTAAAAGATGGCTCTTAATCCGTTTGAAATTAAACTTGTTTAAAAAGATTACACCAGTATATAAAGCATATATAAATTCATCAAGAAAAATAGGGATAGTAGATGATGAATTAGGGTATGATTTTAATATAGAGGATGGATATATAAGAAAGATTGGTGAATTATTAAAAAAAGAGAATATAAATAGTAATGATTTTCTTATTGGAGTATGTCCCGGGGCAGGCTATGAAAATAAATGCTGGACAGTTGAGGGATTTACGAATGTTTGTAAATTTCTGATTTCAAAATTAAACGCAAAAATCTTGTTGATTGGGGATGAAGGTGATTTTAATAGAGGTGAAATGCTCAATTTGTCGATAGGTGATAAGGCACACAATTTTTGCGGCAGGTTATCAATTATGGAAACTGCTGCATTAATTTCAAAGTGCAAACTTGTTATAGCAAACGATGCTGGACCTATGCACATCGCTGAAGCACTTAATAAAAAATTGGTTGCGATCTTTGGTCCTACCGTCGAGGAATTCGGTTATTTCCCGGTAAATACAAATGCAGTTATTGTTCAAAAAATGCTTTTTTGCAGACCGTGCTCGAATAATGGCTGGAAAAAGTGTTATAGAATGGAAATCGATTGTATGAAAAGTATTTCTTCAGATGATGTAATAAATGCATGTTTAAATCTTGTTTGTAATCCTGATAAAAGTAAAAGCGTAGAAAATTTTGTTTCACAATGAACAAATTCTGGTTTTTCTTATACAGATATAAAATTTTTCCCTTTATCTATTTTTCTGTTATAGTTTTATCAAAATTCAACACTAAAATTAGAAAGGGATTAAAAGAGAGGAGAGGTCTTTTTGATAGATTAGAAAGATTTCGGAGGAGTTTGGGGGATAGGGAGAAGGTTGTCCTCTTTCATTGCGTTTCTATGGGAGAATTACAGCAGGCGAAACCTCTTGCTAAAAAAGTAAAAGAAAGATTCCCAGAAATAAAAATTGTCGTGTCGTTTTTATCACCTTCTGGTTATGATAATTTCAAAGAATCACCCGAATTTGATTTTAAGATTTATCTACCTGTTGACAGTTTTAAGAATGCAGAAAAATTTTTTTCAGTATTAAATCCATCCTTGTGGATAATTGTAAAACATGATATATGGCCAAATCATCTTAAAGTATGCTCCGAAAATAAAATTCCAGTAGTACTGATAGATGCAAACCTTCCAGGAACATCAAAAAGAATTTTACCCATTGCAAAATCATTTTTCAGGTCATTTTATAAAGATATTGACCTTATAATGCCTGTTTCAGAGAATGATGCAGAAAGATTTCTGATGATTTATCCTTATAAAGATAGGATAATCCCGACTGGGGATACAAGATATGACCAGGTT
>JABXJV010000100.1 GCA_013375355.1 Candidatus Helarchaeota archaeon | reverse complement strand
GTTTAAAGTCTTTTGCCTTATGTGTAGATAAGCTTGTAATACCATATGAAAATGCCTTTAACAAGGACCAGGGATTGTATATTGATGTTTCAAAAAATATTATATCATAATCCTTTAATTTCGCCTCTCCTTCAAACATATTTGTTGCTTCTAATATTTTACTTTGGATTCTTTCTTCGTGGCTGATATCGGGATCGACTTTGTGCAGAAATACCACGATTTTTGGTGGTTTTTCACCGAAATTATTAAAAATTTCAATAATTTGGAATAAGTACGTAAGGCTCTCATAAAATCTTTTATAATCCATAATATCTATGACATAACAAAGCAAATCTGTATTTTCAAAATGTTTTTTATCACGAATATATTGCTCTCGTAGATTTTTTTGACCGCCAAGATCCCACCGCATAACTGGAATACCTAAAATTTCAAACCCATAAGTTTCTACGCCTAAAGTGGGTTTTAAATTACGTAATTTGCTATATTTCTCGTCGATAGTCAGTATTATACTCGTTTTACCTGCATTATCAAGCCCAGCAAAGACAATCTTAAACCCTGGTTTTCCGTTTGGCATTTTTTAAATCACCATGAATCTTTAATTAAGTGAATTTTTATCAGAATTAAAATATAAAAATTTCATTATAATAATTGGCGAGCCAAAATTGACGAGAAACGTTCCAAACTTAATTCCAAGGAAAAAATTGGAAATATTACTACAAAATTTAGATATACATCCCAAACCAAAACCCTCATTGGAACAGTACCCTATAGATGCTAGAACTGCTGCCAACATTTTGTATTTTGCAAGCTTTAATAATAATGACATTTACAATAAATTAATTCTTGATCTGGGATGTGGAACTGGTAGACTTGCAATAGGTGCATCTCTCTTAGGTGCAAAAAAAGTTTATGGCGTCGATATGATCCAATTGCCTTAGAAATTGCAAAAAACAATGCAAATAAAAGTAATTGTAAAAATATTGAATGGATTGAACAAGATATTTCTCATTGTTCTAAAAGAGCTAATACGGTATTACAAAATCCACCCTTTGGTGTGCAGACAAAGGGACAAGATGTAATTTTTTTGAAAAAAGCTTTAGAATTAGGACCTGTCATTTATTCACTGCATAAAAGTGGTGATAAAAATCGAATTTTTTTAAAAAAAACGATTCGTGAGATTGGTGGGAATATTGATAGTATTATAGAAATGGAGTTGATAATTCCCCATCAATTTCATTTTCATTCCAAAAAAATACATAAAGTTAAAGTGGATTTATGGAGAATTTTGAACTACTCCTCCCTAAAGGGAGGAGATTCATAGTCCCTAGTGTTGGATGAGAACGCTAGACACTATCGGATGGTTCTCCACCCGCAGGTTTTTATTATTATCTTGAATGTATTTATTGAGTATTTGGATACTTCCCACAACATCCCTGTCTTGTTTATAACCACATTTCTTACATTTAAAATTGCGATCAGTCGGTTTTACTTTATTTCCACAAATAGGACAAGTTGAAGAAGTGCCTCGTTCATTAATTTGTGCAAATTCGATACCGAACTCTTCACACTTATTCTTTAACTTACTTATAAGAAGATCATACGACCAGAAGTTTTGTATCATCGTATTGAGCTTCTTTTTATTCTTGAAATAGGTGGGAAGTTCGGCATCTCGGTTGTGGGATAAATCGCCCACAACATACCTAGAAACTTGATTATGCTTTAATTGTCTAACCAAATCGGCAATTATATTATTCATATAATTAGCTAATTTTCTCCTTCTCTTTAAAAATAACCGTCTTATCCTATTCGTGCTATATCTTCCATTCTCTCTTTTAGCTATACCTTGAAGGTCATAAATCTTTTTGGACAGTTTCATATATTCTTGGAAAACATGTTCTGACGGATAGAGCACGACAAAGTCTTTCGTGTTTTTAATATAATTGACTAAATACCGCTTTATGCCGATATCTCCACTTGAGATATGACTGGAAATATTCTCGATTGGAGTTGTTTCGGGTTCTACTGCTTGATAGGCATAGAATTTCTTAATACAAGGGATATATTTTAGCTCCATGCGTTTTTGCTTGCCTCTCCACTTTAACAACCCATTATACTTAATTCTGAGTAGTCCTTTAAAGCCATATTTTTGTTTCAAATCCTTTGGACAGCTGATATAAATGTATTCGTTATCAATTCGATAACAATCATTACGACAAATCAATAATGCAGGAGTGGTTTGATTTACCCTTCGATTTTTAAAATATCTTGGAAGTCCGACCTTATCTTCTACTTTTTTAGATTTCAACAAACCAAAAAAGGAGTTCCACGCCTCCTGTAGCTTGTTCAAGATTTGTTGTGCATAAGCACTCCCTAATACTTTATAAAGGGGATGGGCTTTTAGCTTTTCAGCAAGTTTATAACTTGAAGGAATTGGGCTTTTCTTAAAAAATGCTTGTCGCTTCTGATAATTTCCCAAGTTCCACATTGCACTACTACGGACTAAAATATCTTTTAACGTCCTTGCTTGTTGTTTGGTAGGTTTTAATTCGATAGTATTAGTCCGTTTCATCAATATATATTTTATAAGGGTAATATTTTAAGTCCTATAACACATATTAAGAAGTGAGAAAATTTTTATTGCATTCATCCCCTCCTGAAGTCGGGGGCATTCTGCAAGTCTTTAGGTAAAATAATTATTTAATTAAAAATATAATTTTTATTAAAAATAGAATTGAATTAGGCGAAGTTCATGAAAGAAGCTAAAAAAGAATTAAGTAATGGTGATTTTGTGATCCCTGGTGAAAAAATTGGGGTTATTGAGATGTATTTTCCGGGTCCAGGGACATATGAAGATGATGGAAAAATTTACGCCACCGTAATGGGTAATTTAAAGATAAATAAGAGGGAAAGAATTATTTCAGTTATAAATAATAAAAAGATACCTATTCCAGAAAGAAATGATATTGTTATTGGGCGAGTTGGTATGATTAAAAAACAAGTTGCCATTGTTGAAATAAATAATAATAATAAATTTAATGCAAATGCGATATTTTCGGCAGATTTACATATAAGCAACGTTGCTAAAAGTTATGTTGATAATATTTCAGATGTGTTTAAACCATTTGATGTTATTCGTGCAAGAGTACTTAGTAATAAAGATACTTTTTTTCAAATAACTACTGCTAGTTCATCACTTGGTGTTATTTTAGCTTATTGCGTTATATGTGGCTCTGTTTTAGAGCTTAGAGGCAAGAATCTTTATTGTACCTCTTGCAATAGGTTTGAACAAAGAAAAATAGCAAGAGATTATGGCTCAATGAAATTATGAATCTTTATTTTCCTTTTGTATTTTTTTTATTATTTGAATTGCATAATTAATTCGTTCTCGCGGACCTCTCAAGATTATGTGAATTGAATTTTGTTTAAAAATTATTTGAAGACCAATAAAATTCAGCTTTTTTTTGATTTTAGTTATAAAATCAAGTTGTTTATTGCTTTCAATATTTAATACAATTTCTTTTTTATTGGTCCGTCCCATTATTGATTGCACCATAAATGGAAAATTGATTCATAGTATAATTGAATTATTAATTAAAATCCCTTTGTATTTTTAGTCCTTTTTAAAATAATAAAAAATACCTGTAAAAATGAAAATGAATGAGACTATTAAATAAGGAATACATAAAAATAGTTTAAGGAATGTAAAAAGTTTTTTTGGTCCAATAAAGAAAATAAAGTAGAACTGAAAAATAGCGATAAGTAATGATATAATAAAAAACATTAATCCCTCTTTAGATGTAATATCTTTTTCAAATCCGTTTTTTCTTACTTTTCTACTTATTAATGTAATTATGACTATGTCAATAATTAAAACTATTAAAATCAATGATAAATGCAACCAAAATTCATTCGGAAAAAAAGTTATTAGAATTTGTAATAAAGACCACCAAAGTTCATTTGGCCAACTTAAATTCATTAAATATCCATGTAATATAAGGAATTCGAATTTACCAGTGCCTGAAGAAAAAGCTAGAATCATTCCCCAATTTAAGCTATAATCAGAAATTAATAAGTCAAGTGAACTAGATATAAAAAAAAATTGAAGATATATCAGGGTATAAATCATAAAAATACAATCAATTTTTGACCATGTCAAATAAAACCCTCAAAATATACTTTATTTTTATAAAATCCATCCCATTTTCGATAGTACCTTGGATAAATAGGTATAATCATTTTAATCGAACAACAAAATTAATATTTTTAACCTCTAATTTAAGTAACTATTGTCTTAAATTATATTAATAAATAAAGTCTATATTTTAAGAATGGTGTTTAGGTGCAAATAGAAGTTTTAACAAAAAATGATAAGGAAAATCTCATCGAAATAAAGATTCGTGGGGAAGGACACACCCTTTGCGTCCCACTTAGGGCTATTTTATTTGAAGATCAAGATGTAGAATTTGCTGGCTATCGTATAAAGCACCCTTTGATGCCAGAGCCTACCCTTTATGTTAAAACTAATGGGAAAAAGACGCCGATTAAAGCATTAAAAGATGCAATAAAAAAATTAATTGAAAGATCAGATGAATTTGCCTTAAAATTTTCAGAAGTGTTTGAAGAATTTAATGTTAATTCTTCTTAATATTAATTTTCAATTATTTTAAATCTAATTTTTCCTTAATCTTTCGAAATAATTCAGTGAAAGCTATAATTGCAGTTCTTTCTTCTTTTTTAATATCTGCAAAAATACCCCCTTCCAAATTTTTACTTAAAATTTCAGTAGCTTCTTCCAACGTAATTTTTTTTGACAACCAAGTATAAGCTGTTAACGCCTCTGCAAAATCCCCAATATCATGAGATGAAGCTCTCTTTGGTGCATATTTCCTTAGATCTGACTCTCTCAAAGCTTGAGCTAGAACATTAGCAGATACCTTCCATCCTTCAGGGGATTTTAAAACTAAAGATTTCGCTAATGAATAAATAAAATTAATAAAATTATCTCCGAATTGAGCTAATTTCTTATCTTTAAAAATTTCGGTTAATCCCTTATAGTCCTTTAAAATTTCATCAAAATTTAAAATTTTCAATAAAATACACATAAATTAAATTGTGAGTTATTAAGGTTAATATTCTCGCCATGTGAATCTACATTTTGTACAACGAAAAAAAGTTGTCATACCTTCATCTCCACTGCGAGTTTGCACTTGCCAAAAAGCAGCCTTTTTATTGCCACACTTTGGACATTCTTCGATTTTTGTAGGTAATGTTTTTAAGTCATCATCTATTACTTCTATCTCTCTATTTTGGGATTCTGTTATAGTTTTAATTTCTTTCGAAACAGAAACTGTTTCTTCTTGTTCATCCATCTCTTTTATGTATCCACATCGACATTTTAAAACTGATTTTCCGTTTATTTTATGTACACGCAACATAGACTCGCAATCGGGACAAAATTCCAATTTAAAACCTTCTATTCTTTAATTATCTTTTTCTTAAATTTAAAAAATTTATAATAATAAATTTTTGTCTTTTTGATGCTTATTTTGACTGTATTGATCTGGGTAATACCCAGATGGTCTTGAAGATTATATGATCAATTTTTATTATAAAACGATAGCTAATGGAGCATAATAACATGAGAAAAATAGTAAAAACGGCATTAATTGGTTATCCTGGTGTAGGAAAAAGTACCTTGGTAAAATTATTGAGTGGTAAGAAAAATTTAAAGACTTCTTATGATCCAACTATTGGTCTTGATTTTGGAAGCGCTTCATTAAAAGATGATTTTCAATTAAGTCTTTGGGATATTGCAGGTCAAGAACAATTCGAATTCCTCTGGGATTCATTTCTTCGAGGATCTAGCTTGATTTGTGTTGTCACAGATTCATCCACCGAAAACGTGAAAAAAACAAAACAAATTTTAAATAAATATAAAAATTACCAAGGAGCAAAAGTAATTGCTATTGCGAATAAGCAAGACACCGAAGGAGCAATGGATCCAAAGGAAATTGAAAATTACTTTGGTGTAGAAACAATTGGTATGGTAGCAGTTGATCAGGAAAATAAAAGAATGTTGTTTAATCAATTGACAAGAATTTTTTCGTAAATCAACCTTTAAAAAGATGGTTATATCAATAAAATATCTAATTTAAAATTTCTCAAATAATTTGCAACTATTTTTGTATTGATTAAGTGAAAAATGGTGAGATCCCAAACTACTTAATATTTAAATCCTTAACGAATAATATGGAACGATTACAAAATATCGATGCAATACTGAATAAAATCAATCTAAGTAATGAATCAATTAATGTACAAAATGGCATAAAAGAAATTAAATCGTTCCTAAAAAATCTCATAGATAATTTTAATCATAATTTTACAGAGGATGAGAAATTAATTAGGGAAAAATTGATTGAGAGAATGGAGCAAGTAGTTATAAACTACGACCAAAGTGGATCATTCCAACCTATAGCAGATTTATTGCCTATGTTAAGAATTAAAATGAAGAAATTTATTATTATTATTGAGCATAAGAAACCAAAAATGTTTTTTGAGGCCAAACATGAAAAAAGCATGAGAATTAAATCTGCGGAGAAAGGCATTAGAAATATTCTTTATAAAGAAGATGGCCTTAAGCTCCTTGATGAATGTATAGAGTCTATTATGGAGTTACCAAGTGATTTTGGACCTTCAATCGAAGCTGTATTTTTTGGGCAATTTAAAAATGAAAGAAGTCCGAAAGCTTGCAAAAATCAATTAGGTATTCTATCACCATTTTTGAAAGCACTTTTAGAAATTGGTCCTGATGAAATTACTGAATTATTAAAGAAATCAAAGGATTACAGAACAGTCGCTGATATGGTCAGACATATTCTAGAAGAAGCAAAGATTGGAAATAATCCTCTTCTAGACTCTAAAGAAAAAATTTTTAAGTATTTTTTTCCAGAAAAAACTGATTTTGGTTCTATAAAAGCCGATCCTTTGGCAATAATTTATGAAAAGAAATTAATGGGTGATGACACACCCGAAAATATTAAAATTCTAGCACAGAACGTCCTTGATAAATTCAATTCATTGGTCACCTTCTTATCAGTTACATTACAAGCAATAATGGGGAAGGCTGACATGGAGAAGCTTCGAATTGAGATTGAAAAAATTGCAGCTTCTATTAGTACTGGTACTAAAATAACGATGTTAACAAATCGATTAAAATATGAGTCGAGCATGGAGGAATACGCTGTTACACTCGAAGATATGGCAAAACATCTTGATGAATATGTTAGAAAAATTAATCACGAAATTACACCAATTTTTGCTAAAACTAAGCCTGGAGAATGGATTATGGAATATCAAAGAGAAGTAATAGAGAAAGGTGGAATAAATATCTCAGAACTTAGTCGAACTGGTAGTGCTGATACAACAAAACATATAGAAAGAAAAAAAGAAATTATCGAGGAGTTTGAAAATGATAGTACACTTTCATATCTTAAACTTAAAGCTCAAGAGGAGAAAATTTCCACTCTTGGATCTAATACTATACAAAGAGCTGAAGAATTAATCAACGAATTCCATAAAGAAAAAGGTTGGGAACGTGAACCAACAATAAATGAATTACCCCTTTATAACGCATCACTTGAGCTTATTCTTAAAAAAATGAAAAAATTAGAAAAAGAAAAAGATGAACTTTTAAATGAATTAGCGAAAATCACTAAAAAATCCATTTCTGGGGCTAAACTTGTTCCAATACTTCCAGGTATAAAAGATGAGAATCATCCCACAGCCCCTGCTGTTCAAAAATTCATTTCTACCTTGGAAAAAATTACTGAAGAATTAGAAGAATTAAAAATATTTAGTAAACAATTATCTACTCTGTCAAAAAAGATGACTATTGCTCAAAAAAGTCTTCCATCAACATTCTTAAAAGATCCTAGATATTTGCTAAATCCAATAACATTTATTGAAAAAATTGATAGTGGAAGAATAAAATTAGAAGCACAATTTGCAAGCCTTGCTATTGAAAAGGATGAATTTAAAAGACGAATGGCTGCTTTTAACGATGTAAAAAAAATGATCGAAGCCTTAAATGAAATGTATACTGAATATAGAAAGATTATAGCCGAAAACTTATAATTCAAAGAATTTATTGTCGCGTTTTAAATATTAAAATGTTTATCTAATTTATGAAATCTTCTCTTATAAAAAAATAATAAAAAGCTTTTTGATAAATATTAGTGATTTTAAATGCGATCTCCGAGACGTCATGTAGCAATAGAAATAAAAATAAATGAAATAAATGAAAATGATAAAAGGGTACGAATTCTAGGAGTTAACATCAGTTCGACACAAGATTTTGCAAAAATCGATGATGGAACTGGTGTTATTAATGTTAAAATAGAATTTCCATTAGAAGAAAGAAAAAGATATAGAATTATCGGCCAAGTATCCAAACAATCCGATAAGAAGTTCGTAATTATTGCGGAAATTGTACAACTTATGGATAAGTTAGATATGGACTTATATCAAAAAGTCTTTGAAATTAAAAGAAAGTCAAAATCTACAAATTAAAAGGATTAGCTATATTATGAAATGACTTTTTGATTAATTAGCAGATTTCTAATAAAAAATATTAATTAAATCACAAAATAAATAGAAATAATAAAAATATGGCGATGGAAATGTTTGAATGTTCATTAAAAGAAGTCGGTGTTTTAAAAAGTATAATAGATGTGCTTACTTCTATCATTGATGACGCCGCAAATTTTATGGCAAAACCAGATGGGTTTGGTATTATTGCTATGGACCCTTCGCACGTTTCAATGATTGATTTTTTTCTCCCAAAGGAAACATTTGATACCTATAAGTGTGATAGTAAAGTAAAAATTGGAGTTAATATAGGAAACCTAAATAAATTATTAAAGCGGGTTGGAAGTTCTGACGAACTAACTTTGAAGTTAAGTGAGAAAGGAAATAAATTACAATTAAAATTCAAAGGTAAAGCCACCAGAACATTTTCCCTTAATCTAATAGATCTGGAAGAAGAAGAATATCCATCCCCAAAAATGCAATTTAATGCAAAAGTTATTTTAGACGATCCAAATTTATTATCCTCAGCAATTAAAGATGCTGAACTATTTAGTGATCACGTGAAATTAGACGTAGAATCAAATAAATTTACAGTTTTCGCAAAAGGAGATAACGGAGAAGTAGAAGTAGAAATTCCTAGCGAAAGGGATGCATTAACTTTAGAAGTAAAAGAACGCTCGAGTTCGCTCTATCCTTTATCTTATTTAACAAGTATTATAAAAATAGGCAGCGTCACAGATAATCTTACTTTAGAATATTCCACGGAGATGCCAATGCAAATGTTATTTAAGCTCAAAAAGATAGGAGAGGCAAACGGCTATATTAAATACTTTCTAGCTCCAAGGGTGGAAGAAGAAGAAGAATTTGAAGAAGAAATCACCGATGAAGATATATAGATTTTGTTGTAGAGTTCAATAATAAATAAAAAATGATCAAGAATAAATGAAAAAAGCATTTATATTTTTTAGGTTATTGTGATTTTAGTTGAACTTCCCGTAGGTGTAAGTGTAGAATATCCAAGGATTATTTGTTTTCGGGTATATTTTTCAATCATTGTTGCCACGACCATTGCCATTGGACAGACTCCTTTAGTTCCAGCAATTTGGTGTGCTGACTTTGCCATAAAACATTTTTCTAATGTAAAAGTGTATTCATTTTCTGATTTTTTTTGAAGGTCAGCATTAGTTACTAATAAAGATTTTTTTAGAATTTTGATAAATCGTTTACCAAAATCTTCAATATTTTCTCCAACAATGGGTTCTAAGCCTATATCTGCTATTTTTTCTATAGACTCTTTTATAGATGGGAAAACATAATCTTTATATCCGATATCTCCTAAAGTTTTAACAATATTTGATTGAAGAGTAAATACTCCTGCATGAAAAAGACCAGATATTGCACCAAATTCTTTTGGCATCATCCAATCCATCAATTTTCGTTTTAATCCCATAAAAACCAGCTTCTGAAAATTTATATTTGTAATAGATTTAACAAATGATTTAGAGTTTCTTCAGTCTTATTAATAATTATTGTAAGCTCAATATCCCTTTTTTTTGGAAATAAAACCGTGATATATATATTTTCTCTTTTTGCTACACAAATCCACTTATTTTCTGTGGAAATTAAAATACTGTTTACATTTCCTCCTTTAAATTCATCTGATAAATTTTTTGCAAAATTAACTAGCATGCCCCCCATTGATTTTTGACGCTGTGAAGCAAATTGTTGTGGAAGTTTCGCAAAAAGTATTTTATCTTGATTTTTATCGAATACTATCATGCCTTCAGCATGTAATTTGTAACCAAAATCGTCCAATATTTTTTCAATTAAGGGTTTTTCTAAAAAAGTTAAAAGATAATTTTTAAAATCATCGAATATCGTAACATTACCTTTCCAAGCAGGAATAACATCCTTATAATCTATTAAGAATTTGTCTGAAATTTCATCAAGGATATAATATATAATTTGATTTGGAAGATCAATGGAACTTTGGATAGCAAATGTTATATTTTCATAATCGTTATAAAACAATTTATGACCACTCATTACGAGACTTTCGACACCCGCACCAGGAATTAATTCTTTTCCAAATTCTTTTATTGCAGTAAAAAAACCAGCAGCAAGGTTTTCACTTACACTGTTTGGATTAGAACTACAACTTAATAAACATATTCCTGAATTATTAAAGATATAAATTGCTTCTATAAAACTTTCCTTTGATTTATTTTTCTTAGGATTCCCCAAATGATTTTCCTCTTTGAGAATAATATTGAATTTTTGTTCTTATCTTATTATTAAACCAATAATTATTTATAAATTATATTAATAGTGTTATTTTTCCTATTTAATGAAATTTTGAGAATACGAGGTGAATTTTTTTCATTTATTATTGAATGTTACAATAGATTTTGTAGATTACAGAAAAATAACAAAAATTAATGAAAAAAATAACAATGATTTTTGAAATAATTCCCTTTTTCCTATGAATAAAATCCTATAAATATTTATTATTCTATAGTTCTTTCGAGCACTTTAATAGTGGCAATTAAAAAGATGATAGAATAGAAAAATAGAATTCCCAAATCGATCAAAAACATTTGAATATTTATAGGGATGTTCGTTGCTTGTTTGAGTGCATCTACTGAATAAGTAAGGGGTAGTAGATATGCAATGGTTTGAAGAAATATTGGCATGGTTTCTAAGGGTGTAAACACGCCGCACAAAAAGACCATTGAGATACGCACAACAGTTGCGGGAGGCATAGCTTGAGGAATATCTCGGAAAGGTGTAGACAAAAACAACCCAAATACAGAAAAAAACAGCGAAGAGAATGAAATTCCAATGAAATAAAGTGGTAAATTGAGTACTGGAGAAAGAGGCAGCATGATTATAACGTAAACTATGGAAAGAATAATTCCAAAGAAAAAACCTGCCAATATTTTTCCCATCGTTATCGTGAATAATGTTGTGGGTGCTGTAAGAAGCATTTTAAATGTTCCTGTTCTTCTCTCTAAAGGTAATGTTATTGCTTGAATTGCTCCTGCTCCAAAAAATATTGCCATCGCAACTAGCCCTGGCATAATTGAGGTAAGTTCTATGGACCGGCCTATAACAAAGGACAAATAAAGGACTAGTGGGAGTAGAATCCCGAAAATTAAATTTGGTCCCTTAAAAAAATATATCTTAAGAT
>JABXJV010000099.1 GCA_013375355.1 Candidatus Helarchaeota archaeon | reverse complement strand
CATGAATAAATCTTTTTTACAATAGAATCTGAGAATTTAATTTTACCTTCGATAATGCCTCTTGCAATCCAAACTTTACCAGAACCGTAATAAGGCTCAAAATAATATTTTTCGCCTGAAGGACACGATTCTAAATAAGTTTCAGTAGTATATTTACATGTATTACATCTTGTACAAGTATATACCCATTCTTTAACTTCATCCAGTGTCATTTTTTACACCTTATAAATTCCATCGTCCCGGATTCATAATTTCATTAGGATCTAAAGCTTTTCTCACTCGTCGTGCAACATTTATCCAATTTGGGTCTATTTTTTCCATTACTTTTTTTGCTGCCCAAGCAGGACATTTATATGGAATTGCTCCTGAAGGTAAGGTAGCTTGTTCTAGTATCTCCTCTAACATTGCTCGAACTTTCTCAGTTTCTCCAGGTGCCGCCTTATTGAACGGAACAAGGTATCTTACGACCATAAAGTGTCCAGCATCCATCATTTTATTAAAAACTAATGGCGCAAATCCATATTTCTCCATTATTTTCCAACCTTTTTCATATGCCTCCATCCATGTATTCGGAGGACAATATGTCCCCAGCCAACTCATTCCAGCTCCTTTATATTCACCAATATTACTTCTGAACTCCATAAATGCAGGTAGAGTTTGAGGTAATTTCACAACATCTCCCCTTCCCATTGGAACAACATCAATTTTCTTCCCATATTCTTCTTCCACTTGTTTTGTGAGTTCGATCACTTGTTTTTGTTTAGCTTTATCTTCTTTTCTCGAATCCGAAAACAGAACGATAATAGAAGTTAGGAGCGCTTCATTTTCTTTCATAGGTGGAAGTGGGTGTTTCATTCCTGTCATCATTTTAATAGTAGGGGTTGAAAAGGTGGATTCTCCGTGAATAATATCTTTATTGACCAGTGTTCGAAGCGTTTTGTCAGCAGCAGGCAAACTTCTATACGATATTGTAATAGTATTTCTAAATGTGGGTTTAGGAACAAGTTTTACAGAACATTTTGTGACCACACCCGTCATTCCTTGCCAGCCGATGAAAAGACTGGTTAAATCGGGAAGAGGATATTTCATATTCCAATGATCAGATGTAGCACAACTTCCGATCTTAACTATTTCTCCCGTGGGGAGGACAACTTCCAGTCCCACAATCCAATCGCCCATCGCACCCCAGCGGACACTAAATTCCGTAAGCCCTTCTAATAAAGCATTTGCTACAATAGATGTATATGGAGGTGAAAAAGCATAAGAATATATAAAATCTGGATTATTTTTAGCGAGATATGCCTTAATATGTCCAAAAGTGACCCCGGGTTCAACAACAGCATATTTAGAAACCTCATCGACTTTAATTACCTTGTTCATCCGTTTTAAATCAAGCATAATACCCCCATGTAGGGGAATGGTAAGACCTCCAATGTTCGCAGCTGCTATATAAGGCACAACGGGGATTTTTTCATCATTTGCTATTTCCAAAACACCTCGAACATCTTCCGTAGTTTTTGGCAAAACAATTGCCTCAGGGTTGCCAGGTTTTGCTTCTGTCATGTCTCGAGCATAGATATAAAGATCTTCTGGATCAGTAGTCACCCAAGATTCGCCAACAACTCCAATAAGCTTATTAATTATACTTTCATTTAATTTTCCGTATTTTTCTGTCATTTTCGTCAACACTTATATTTTAATTAGCTAATTAAATCTAATTTTTATGTAATTTGACTTAGAACTTTCAAAGTAATGAGTCAATTTATTAGACTAAAAAAATTTCGTTGTTATACACAATTATTTAAGGTATATTATAATATTTTGAAAAATTTCACAATTCCTACAATTTATTATTAGAAGATTTAACAATTCAAAGTAGTTTAAAAATATCTCAAATTCTTCCTATTGTCTCGAATGGTATTTTATGACAAAACGGACAATCAACCGCACTATACATTTTAATCCAACTTTTCAGATCTGATTCAAATTCTGGTTCGAATTCAAATAAGAGTTTTAATACATGAGCTTTATTTAGAAGATAACTACCTTTCCAATTAAAATTGACATAATTTTTTTCATTGCTTACTTTAAAATTAATGTTTTCTTGTTGTCCAGATTTTTCAGATCTCAAATTAACCTCAAGCTCTTTATGATTATCATACCAAATGCCACAACTAATTGGGTGAATATTTTTATGGATTTGGTAATTAATTTCCAATGTGTCTATATTTTCTAAATTTATTTGATAGAGAAAACAAGCCATGTAAGTTTTTTTTGTCTTTGGACATGCATATAATCTCTTTTGATCAGTAATTTCAATAAAATATGACTCTCCAACATGTAGTTTTTGAAAAATATTCTTAAAATTATCGTGGGGGATGAGAGCATTTACAATATTTAGTTTTTTATTTTGATGTTCATAAATCTCGGTTGAGATTTCAAGAGATTTCCGATTTTGGTCCAAAATCTGTAGATTATAATTATCAGATTTTGAAAAAAGTGTTATGTAATTAATAGGAGGCGTTATATTTGATAATTTTAAATAATTTCTTTTCTCATTATAATCCATAAGACCATCTTTTTGGATTTTCCAATCAATGTGTTTTTTTAATATCCATGTGTACCCTGTATATTTTGTAAAGAGACTTGAAAGTGCTTCATATTTTTTAAACCAGAATTCTTCTTTTCCTTCCAAGCTTGGTTTATCTTCATCCAGAGGTATAAGTCGTAATAAACCATCTACCCTTTTTTCTATCCTCCAAAAATCAGAGATTACTCGATGTTGTTTTTTTCTCGGTAATTTTTCAATCAAACCAATAATTTTTAAATCATTTAAAGCACGACGGATATTATGAATGGGTTCATTTAATTTTTCACTCAATTCCTCTGTAAACTCGCCTCTCTTGCTGTGTAATAGTTCTTTATATAGATTTAAGGCTAAACCCTTTTTGCCACCTATAACCCTTCTCCATGCTCCAATGACATTTTTATTAATCTTATCAGAATCAAGAGCTAAAGTCAAAAATCTTGAAATTTTGTTTTTATCTGGTTTATAGTCTCTTATTCCAGCCATTTCTATTCACATTTTAATAGACTTCTAAAAAAAATAATTATTCATCCTAATGTATTACAATTTTTGTAATAAAAAGTTCTTTAAAAAAATAGTTTTTTATATATTAAGACCATAAATAAAAGATTCTGGTGAATAATTTGAACGATAATAAACTATTATTCTTAAAAGGCGTCGGAAAAGATTATACCGATAACCCAATTTTCAATAATGCTCATAAGAAAATTATTGCTGAATATAAACCACCTACTTCTGGTAAAATTGCCCTCTTTACTGTCTGTTCTTGGGGTAAACCTTATAGACAAAGCTATATTCATTATTTTATATTAAGATCCTTAATTAATTCAAATTTGTTAGATAAACTACAATTAATTGTTGTTACTAATGCAGGTGTAGTCCCATATGAGAGGACTGATGATTATCCTTATTTTGCATATGATTGGGATCCGATACTTGAAACTCCAGAAATAAAAAAAATATATATTGAAGTATTAACTAAAAGATTAAACGAGTTTTTAAAGAATAAAAAGAAATATTACAGTACATTTTGCTGTTATTTAAGACATCAAAGCGAATCTTATCAATCTATAAGAAAAGCTGAAAAAGATTTAAAATTAGAAATTCCCAATTTTGCAATTCATGAAAATAAAATCATGCAAACCGAAATATCTCAAGTTTCTTTAGATTTTTATGAAGATCATGACTTGGTATTAATAATAAAACGTAATCTTGACAATCTTGTAAATAGATTAAAGGAGATAATTTGATGTTGGGCTCATGGATCGATCAAG
The DNA here is from genome assembly GCA_013375355.1 of Candidatus Helarchaeota archaeon. Next base: position 11,906 of record JABXJV010000099.1, on the reverse strand, counting down.
ATAAGCAAGAAATCACAATTATTTTAACAAATTTTCCTTGTTCTTATAATCAATGTACTCACTGTCCTTTTGAAATTGAAAGTATTGATGACGGGGAAGAAATCATGATAACAAATAAACAAATAATTAATGAATCTTTAGAAAAGGTTACAGAATTTAATCTCGAAAACGTAAAAATTTTTAATGGAGGCAGCTTTTTTGAACTGCCAGATGATGTGTTTCCAATTCTTAAATCAATATCGGAAGGTAGAAATGTTAGTATAGAATCTAGGCCTGAATTTCTATCTAAAAAATCGATATCACTCATTTTTGATAAATTACAACCATTAAAACTTAATATCTTTATAGGTTTTGATTCCGCAGATGAAGTAATCCGGAATAAACTACTTAATAAAGGTATTCCAAAAAGTGAATTAGACCGTATATCAAATGATTTAAAAAATATTAAGAATGTCCAATTTTTTTCATATGTATTATTTGGTATAAAGGGGATATCTGAAGAATCAGTTAAGGATAGTGTTCTCTACTTTAATAAAAATTTAAATGGAGTTTCCGCTATAGAATTTAGAGAAAATCCGAAAACTGAATTAAAACATCAAAATATATCAGAACAGCTTAAAAAGTTCCTAATTCAGAATTGTATTAATGTAGATTTTATAGGGGATGATGATGAACAATGGTTATTGCCAGAAAAAAGATCTTAAAATATTTTATAAAATCTACATAACAACTTCTGTTAGAAATTCTGATATTCTTCCTCTAATAGTTTCTGCAGGTACGTCTCTTGAATCGTAGGGGTCGCATGGAACAATTAAAGTTGGAATTCCAAGTTCTTCCCGTACGGCTTCAGAAGCGAGTCGACATACTGCATATGTATGATGGCAAGCAAATTGAACAGGGATAACGACACAATCGCACTTATAATCCTTAACCCAGTGGAGAACATAGTCTACGAAAAAGTCAGCGGGTCCTCGACACGCACTAATCATGGAGAAATCCAATATACCTTTAGCCAAGCTTTTAAAACATTTCTCAAGTGTTGATGTATCATGGGGTTTAACTTGATAAAAACTTAATATATCCATAATGGCTACTGCATGAAAAGTCTCTTCTAAATATGGAATAAGTGCTGGATCAAAGAAAACATGAGTGAATGGCCATGCAATTCTAATCCTTTCATCGGGTACACCGGCTACTCCCTTCTTAACATTTGCGGCTGCATTATCACGTAGATATTTGGTCACTTTAACAGCTTCAGGAGTACCGCTACCAATTATCATTGCACTAAAATTTTTTTGGGCTTCTGAGCTGTTTACAGGGCATGGAACCGCTCTCAGCAGTTCATTGAACTCCATTATATTTTGTCGTGCCTGATTAACCCAGACCATTGCTTGTTTAAATTTTTCCTCATCAAATTTATGCTTTGTTTTTTCTTCTAACCAAGATATGAGGTTCTTTTGTTGATTTATGACATAATCAAGTGTTTTCTCGTCATAAAGGTCGCTAAATTTATCTTTGGAGTAACTCCAGTAAGGTATATCTAAATGAAAGGATTCAACCCCAGTCAAGTGTTGAAACACTTGATATGTAGACGAGAGAGAGTTACATGGTGTTGAGAGATATAGCATAAAATCAGGAACGGGTGCCAAACCTTTTATATGGAGACCTATTACGGGTCTTTGTGCGTTACAAATAGTTGGGTTATCTCCATATCCTAATTCATTGGTGAAATCGAGATATGGTTCGTTAGCATGAAAAGGCGCTAGACCTACAGTAAGAAGCTCTTGCATAAAAGGCTGTAAATCCATAGCGTGCAGTAATTCTGGACCATAGTTAAAGGGATGACCAATAAGAGGCTTTCCTTTTATTCTAGCCCTACCTACATTAACAAAATTATCTAACATCATTTCCACGTATGGTTCATAAGGCATACTCCTCGCCATCATGAGAGCCCCATTCAATAGAGTTTTCCACAGTTTGAAATCCTTACCCTTGATTTCCTTACTCATTTTTCTATACTTTTTATACCATGGTTCTACCAATTTTTTTCCCTCATCTTAAATATTGATTTTCCTAATTAAAAAAAAAGAATTAATATACTATTTTTGAGATTGCAACTCTTCTTTCGCTAAAAGAGCTGCACCCACTGCTCCTACAATCTGGGGGTCAACCGGCAACTTCTTAATCTTAACTCCTAACCTTTTCTCCAAAAAGGTGACTACTCCAATATTTTTTGCCACTCCACCACTTATTGTTACTTCTTCTTCAAGACCGACTTTATAAACTTGAGATAGGATTCTAGAAGCAATAGCATCATGTATTCCTGCAACGATATCAGCCACTTCAGCTCCATCAGCGATACGGCTTACAACCTCTGTTTCAGCAAAGACGCTGCATTGGGCAGTAATTGCTATAGGGCTTTTTGATTGAAGAGATATGGGACCGAGTTCTTCAAGTTTTAACTCAAGAGTCCTAGCCATAACCTCTAAAAATCGCCCTGTTCCAGCAGCACATTTATCATTCATAGCAAAGTCGATAAGTTTTCCATTTTTACCAACTTTTATAACTTTGAGATCTTGTCCTCCCATATCAATTATAGTTCTTATTGTTGGAATAAACGAGTGGGCACCTTTACCATGACAAGTTATCTCTGATACATTTTTATCAGCAAAAGGAATCTTCACTCTGCCATATCCGGTCCCAACGATAAATTTTATGTCGTCTTGAGTCAAATTACATTTTTTAAGTGCTTCATCCATAGCATTTCGAGCAGTCCTTCCGGGTTTAACAGTAGTAGGGACTATACTATGAACTAGAATAGAGCCATCTTGTAATATGACAGCTTTACCGGTTAGAGATCCGACATCACAACCCGCTACAATCAAATTATATACGTCTCCTTTACAACACAACTTCCGTTAGAAATTCTGCAATTCTTCCTCTGATAGTCTCAGCTGGCACTTCTCTTGCATCGAAAGGATCACAGCCGAAAATCAAAGTTGGAATCCCAGTTTCTTCCTTCACAACTTCTGCCATTAAACGCAACATAGAGTAATTGTGTTTGCACGCGAATTGCATAGGTACAACCACACAATCACATTTATAGTCCTTAACCCACCGTACGACGTAATCTATGTAAAATTCGGCCGGTCCGCGACAGCTTCCTACCATAGAGAGGTCTAATGTGCCCTTAGCTAAACTCTCAAAGCTTTTTTCCAACGTAGATGTGTCATGGGGTTGAACTGGATAAAATCCGAGGAGGTCCATAATAGCTACAGCATTAAAATTTTGTTCCAAATATGGAAACAAGCCCATTGCATCGAAAAAGACATGAATGTAAGGCCAAGCGATTCTAATCTTTTCGTCAGGCACGCCCGCCACTTTATTTTTAACATTTGCCGCCGCCGTATCCCGATTCGATTTGGTTACTTCAACAGCAGCGGAAGTACCCCCACAAAGCGACATTGTGAACCAATTAGTAAATCCTGCCGTGCTGTTAACAGGACAGGGAACTGCTTTTAAAAGTTCATTGAATTCCATTATGTTTTGTCGTGCCTGATTAAGCCAGACCATTGTTTGTTTAAATTTCTCTTCATTAAGTTTTTGCTTTGTATGTTTCTCCAGCCAAGATACAAGATTCTTTGACTGATCTAAAACATATCCTAATGTTTTTTCGTCGTAAAACTCTTTGAATTGTTCTCTAGTTTTATCGTATTCCCAATAAGGAATATCCATGACAAAAGCTGGGCATTTACACAATTGTTGATAAACTTGATATGTTATTGCGATTGAATTACAAGGAGTTGAGGTAAAAACAAGTAGATCTGGGATTGGTGCTGCTTTTTTAAAATAGGCACCGATTAAAGGTCTAGATGCATTACAAATAGTCGGGTTGTCTCCAAATCCCATCTCATCGGTAAGATCGATGTAAAACTCGTTCATGCGCACAGGAGAAAGACCTACGCTAAAAAGCTCCTGCATAAGCGGCTGAACATCAAGTGCATAAAATATTTCCGGTCCATAATTAAAAGTGTGCATTACAATAGGCTTTCCTTCCGTGCGGGCCTTACCGACATCAATGAATACATTCAGCATCATCTCCAGAAATGGTTCAAGAGGTTGATCCTTCGCTGCTCCAAGCATTGCGCTGAACATACCTTTCCATAGACTGAATTCCTGACCCTTAGGTATCATATCTTTAGCCGTTTTCCTATATTTTTTATACAATTCTTTATCCATTATTTTCTTACTGCTACCAGTACCACTTAAATAACTAGCCATTTTTTATCTCGCCTCCAATACTTCTAGAAAAGCTTGAATTCGGGTTTTTATAGCTCCAGCGCCGCTCAGTACATATTCTCTCTCTAACTCAAGAGTTGGTACATCTTGTTCCTTCAATTCTCTCCGAAGCATGAAGATTTCGCCCCAGTGAAATGGACAGAACTTCATTCTCTGAAGGATGACTCCGTCGACATTAAATTCTTTAATCATATCCTCTACAAATTTCGTTCTTTCCGGATGCCCATCTGTCATTCGCGGACATGGAACCTTCGACAAGTAGCGTTTAGCGAGCGCTTCTAGTGGATCACCTTTTTCATCAACCAAATCCCAGAAATATCTACTTCCAAAGCATAATGAATCTATTACTACCGCTCCACCAAGGTCTTCGATAAGTTTTACCCACTCTGGATCATCAAGCATAGCGCCAACCACCATAATTCTAGCCTTAGGATTATTACCTTTTTTTCCTTCAAGGTCCTTGAGAAGCTGAGTTAACAGTTCATTATATTTATCTCTAGGAATCGTAACTCCTGCTATTGTCACCTTCAACATATCAGTTCCAGAAATGGGAGGATCATCACGTTTTCTGAGCATATATAATTTTTTTAGGAGAGTCCGTGACTCATTATATGTTTTAATTGAGCGTTTAAGATCATCATCTGTGATCTTAACTCCGAAACTCTTTTCCAAACTCTCCTTGAACTTGACTAACTCATGTTTATACCAATCAAGAGTGACATCATTAACAAAACAAGGAATACTCAGGAAATGGTGAAAGGGGAAAGGAGCTTTGAATTTTATGTTATCAAAAAGTCGGCGGATTTGATCGCATGTATTTCCGCAAACAATACCGTCAAGGAAGTTATATTGTTTTCTATTTGCCAATTCAAGGCAACAGCGTGTAAAACTACAGGTAGTAGCAGACATATACGCGTCTCCCATTGGTGTGTCAGTGCAACCCATACCTATCGCTCTCATTCTGATAGGCAGAATATCAGCAGCGAACATAATTTCTTCCGGTATGTAACAGCAAAAATAACCTAAAGCCTTTTTTCCTTCTTTTTTCCAGTCATCAATCCAAGAATTCGATAGCGGAATAGCTTGAGCAAATTTATCTATATTAGACATATTCAAACCTTCAGTTTAATTAAATTTTGAGAAATAACTTTGGATAATAAAAAAGCAAATTAGTTTAAAAAAATAATTATAACACTGTTAATAAGTTAAAAATTTAATATTTTATAGGTCCAGGGGTCAAATTGCAGAATTTCTTACAGAAGTTGTTATGTAGATTTCCTCAAAAAGCATTTTTTTTTATTTAATATAAATATTTGAAAAAACGAAGTACAATACAAAAAAAGCTAATAAAGTGGACTTACTCTCATATGTTCAACTACACCGGCACCATTAGTTAATTTCATTATTTTCCCATTTTTATATTCAAATTCACCATCAATCGAAACATAGAGATCATAATGCAAGATGCGCCACCCGAGTATGTTGCGGAATTTCATATCTTCAAATATTTCATTTGCACCAAATTGTGGTTGTAAGAGGTTGGTTGTTTTCATTCTTAACGTTCCCTTATCCGTTTCTACTATTATCTCTTGTTTCGATGGAATATAGCATAAAGCTGATTTTAAAAAAACCCATTTAGTAGGTTTAATTTCAAGTTTTCTCGAGATTAAGATCTCATCACCTTCAAACATGTATAACGACCCACACTCCCAATGATATGGACAATATTTGTCGGTATCCGATTCGATATGGCAGTGAAATGAAATCATTTCATCAAAATGTAAAACAATCCAATCCATAAACCGAATTCTTGAATATCTAAGTGATTTGATCCATTCTCGTAAAAAAAAACCCCTTTCATTTATTTCGACTTCATTTCCAAAGAAATTGAGTCTTCCCCGCACATTTGCAATGAGTATAATTCCACCAATATTTGAAGTTTCTGTTATTTTGCATTCTGCGTTTTTAGCATCACCATAATAAAGTATAGGACCTCGAGGAGTAAACGTAATTTCACCATTTATATTTTTGTCATTTGAAGTGAATTTTACATGATTTGGTTTGCCTTCGGTAATTAGATTACCTAGTTCAATCTTTATGTAATCTTGATCTTCTATTACTTTCAAGTCGTCTAATTTCAGCCGATCATAATATATTTTATGGAATTCTGGTCTGGGGATTACCTTAACACCCTTTTCCCTCTTAATTTTAAACGGATCCGAACTTAGACCCAATCTAGTTAGAGTGCCTCCCATGTAGGATCCGTGTGCTATCATAAAAGTCAGGAGATATTGCTTATTTTCATAAGAAAAGGGTATATAACCAAACCAATCATTCCATTTCTTTTCTTGTTCGAGATATCTTGGCTTTAAATCATCCAAATCTATCTTGTCTATTTTTGGCATTAAACACATCTTATCCAAAATCAAATTTAAAATCTATCATAAAGTAAAATATTTTTGTGGAATTATCGAATTGTTTAAATAATCAATCCTAAATTTTAAAAATCTTTTCGACGATTTTCTAAAAACTGGTGAGTAGATGGAAACCCACATGAAGATTCTTTTCAATCCCCAGTCGGTAGCAATCTTTGGTGCCTCCAATGAACAAGGAAAAGTTGGAACACTAGTGATGAACAATATAATTTCTTCAAAATATATGGGCAAAATAATACCAATAAATCCAAACAAAAAATATGAAGATAAAGATATTTACGGCTATAAGGTCTACCCATCCCTTGAACATGTCCCCGAACAAGTAGATCTGGCAGTAATTGTTGTTCCAAGAAAATTTGTAAAAGCTACTCTTGAACAATCCATTAAACATAGAATCAAATCTGCAATTATAATACCCGCAGGATTTGGAGAAGTTGAGGATGGTAGGATAGAAGAAAAAAATCTTGTAGAAATTGCTAAAAGGGGAAATTTAAAATTTGTAGGACCAAATTGTATGGGATTGTGGTCTGCAAATGTTTTTCTGAATGTGAATATGAGTTTTTTATCACCGTTGCCTGGAAATGTTTCTATAATATCTCAAAGCGGTTCATTAAGTGTTGTTTTTTGTAGTGAATTACGAAGAATGGGTGTTGGTGTAAGATTCATTGTTAGCAGTGGAAATGAAGCGAGTCTATCGTTTGAAGATTATTTAGAATATTTTATTGAAAATGATAAAACCAAAGTTATAGTTGGCTTCTTAGAAGGTTTAAGAAAAGGGGACAAATTCATTGAGGTTTGTAGAAAAAATAAGGAAAAAAAACCAATTATAATATTAAAAGCTGGAAGTACAAAGGCTGGAAAAACGGCTGCTTTTTCACATACTGCCTCGATTTCTGGTTCCAATGATATCTATGATGCCATTTTTAAACAATATGGAATAATTAACGTTGAAAACATAAATCAATTACTGGATATAACACGTGCATTCATTTATCTCAATCCACCAGAGGGTAATAAAGTAGCGGTTATGGCGGGAGGTGGTGGAATGGGCGTTCTAACGGCTGATGCCTGTGATAGAGTAGGATTAAATGTTAATAAACCATCCCAAAATTTGATCGATAAGATGAATAAATTATTACCCTCCTATTGGAGCCGTAGCAATCCAATAGACACGGTTGGTTCTCAAGACTTTATGGTTTATGCAAAATTATTAGAACTATTGCTTGAGGCAAATGAATATGATATTGTAATTACAAATGTTATTGAGATAAGAACTATATTAGATCAATTTTACCCACAACATGAAGAAGTAAAAAAAGCAAAAAAGATGATGATGGGTATAATGGCATCTATGGAAAAATCATTGGCAAGAAAAGAAATAAAAATTTGGAAAAAATACCAGAAACCAGTCATTTTTATGTCCCATGCATACCCTAATTCCGAAATTTTTAGAATTTTTGAGAAAAAAGGAGCATTAGTCGTCAAAAATCCTGACGCAGCTGCGTTTGTATTGAAAAAGATGCTGGCTTATCATACCTATCATAAATTTGGAAAAAAATGACTTATTTACAATCTCTAACTTATATCCTCAGCCCATCCTAAGATATTTTCAACATGTACTATTTCTTACAGAAATAGTAATTTAAGAGGGATTTATTTAATAAGGTTTTGAAATTTCATCCATTGAAATTTTCTTTTCCATTACAATAAATTTCTTTTCAAATCCATATCTATTAAATAATTTTCCTTCTCTTTCCAAGTCACGAACGTTGGTTTCAACCCTGCTAACTCCCATTTCCTTGAAAAATTCAAAGGCAGCATCAATTAAAGCTTTACCAACACCTTTTCCACGATAATTTGGGTAAACCACAAAATTAGATATATTTCCATAAGTTTCAACAGAAGGGGAAACTAAAACTGCAGCTAATATCATCCCTACAATTTCATTTTCATCTTCAGCAATTATGATACCTTGACTGTTATATTTATCCATAGCCCTGCGATTTATTGTACTTTTAAATCTCTTTTCGTCAAATTCAGAATTAGTGACTTTACATAATTCTATCATTAGATTTTTAATCCCTTTATAGTCAATATCGCTATTTGATTTGTATATTCGTGTTTTCATTTCATATCCCGTCGTTTTTATCATATATTACTCTAAATTGGTTTAAAAAAATATTTTACGATCGTAAGAATTTCTTAAGATTCGTTTCAAATAAAAAGTTATTAACTTTCTGTCTCTACAGGTTTATCTGGCTGTCCGTATTTTTCTCTGATTTTTTGTCTTAGTACCTTACCTACAGGAGACATAGGAAATTCTTTTGCAAATACGACTGATCTCGGTTTTTTATATCCAGCTATCTTTCCTTCTACAGTTTTAACTACTTCCTCTTTTGTCATTTTTTCTCCTTCTTTTAAGACTACCACTGCTCTAACAGTTTCTCCCCATTCTTCATCTGGAACTCCGATCACAGCAACTTGAGTGATTTTTGGATGTTCTAGTAGAATTTCTTCCACCTCTAATGGAAAGATTTTCTCCCCACCCGAATTGATGGTTTCCCTCTTACGCTCAACGATATATACTTCTCCATCTTTAATATAACCTAAATCACCACTATGAAGAAATCTTTCTTTATCTATTGTTCGCTTGGTTTTTTCGGGATCTTTATAATAACCTTTCATCACAGATTTACCTTTGTAACATAGCTCTCCGATTTCACCTTCTGGTAATGGATTGTTATTTTCATCTACTACTTTAATCTCATGACCTTCAAGCATAGTTCCTATACATCGGTCTTTCACATCTTTCGGATCACCGTCTACGCGTATTGTAGCTACAGGAGCCATCTCTGTCTGGCCATATGCATCCACAACGATTGCATTTGGAAAATACTTCAATATTTTTTTCTTATATTTAGCTTTTAATACTGCAGCACCCGATAAAGCGATAGATATACATCCCAAATCAAATTTTCTATCAGTCTTCTCAAGATAATCTAACACCCGCTTCCACATCGTCGGAACTAAGAAAACTTGTTTTAATTCTTCTCTTTCGAGCAATTCTAAGAGCTCTTCGGAATTGAATCTTTTACTTTTTAAAAATACTATAATTGAACCTCGAAACATCCAAGCAACTAAAAACGCAGCGTAGGATGCTAAATGGAATAACGGTGGAACCATTATAGTTTTATCAATCTCTTCTTCTTCTGTTCTGCTCCTCAAAGCTTTTTTTAATCTTTTTGCTACCTCTTTTTCACCTGTAACTTTAATCCTTCCCTTCAGCATCAATCGTAAAATTTTAAATATTAGCTTTATTTTTCCCCATCTACTATAAGCTAATGGTTGGATGTTTGCCAAATCTCTTGATTGATCTGCGATACCAAAAGTTACTTTACCATGATATTTACCTTCAGGGGCTTTTCCTACAAATGGCTTTATTTTATCTTCTCGAATTGCATAAGTCATTACGGGTAGTGATGGACCTTTTTTAGTTGGTGATTCTATCATGATCACTTTATCTTTCATTTTAGGATCTTCAAAAAAAACATCCGGAATCCATGTAATAGAAATATAATTCTCGAGCATCCTTCTGTGTAACTCATTTTTAGCATATACGGGGTCATCAAGATCTCTTATTGGGGGTAAAATAGCGCCTAGAAACGCAATAGCGCTCTCTTCATTATATAATATATTATCGTAAGTCAACATTACCCCTTTAGGTCTGCCTGTAGTTCCTCCCGTGTAAATAATTACGGATACATCATTTATTCTTACATCTACCTTGATTACCTTATCTTTAGCCTCTTCAATAATTTTATCATAATTTAACATATCTCCTGGAGTATTTGGACCATCATGAATTAGAAATTTGACCTTGGGTATCTTATCTCGTATTTTTTGGAGCTCTCCCATAGCATCATCATCAAAAATAAATATTTTTGAATCACTATTATTTAATAGAAATTCCATTTCTGAGGCTACATATCTAAAATTCATAGGTACAGGGATAGCACCCAAAGCTTGTATGGCCAAGTTATTTATTACAAATTGAGGGGAGTTATAACTTAAAAAACTCACCTTATCTCCTTTTTTTATACCTAAAGCCTTTAACGCATTAGCTAATTTGTTTATTCGTGAGATTAATTGTTTCCATGTATATTTCTCATCACCATATATCATGGCAATACGATCTTTTGGGTAATATTTCGCTTTGATTAAAACTGCTTCAAAAAATTTACCAAGTTGAACCATATAATTCACACCACATACAAATTTACAAGAAAGTCGTATTTTAATTCATATTTAAGAAAAACAAATAATATTGAGTTAATGATACTTATTAAAGTCTAATAATTTTATGTAAGAAAAAAAAAGAATTTAAAAGAATAGGTTTAATATCCCTTAATCGCTAGAACGATGTCTCCTTTTGTGATTTTCTTTCTTTTAGCATGTTTGGTTAAAACATATGCTCTTTTTGAGATTTTAACCGACTCGTCTTGTAGCCATGCTATTAGGTGTGCCAAGGCATCACGAGCTACGATCTTTGCTCCAGAATCTCTCATTACTCGCCTCAAAGGGCTCCATGCAAAATATCTTTTCTTTGCCATATTTCATCCCATAATAATTTATTTGTCGTTATAAAAATTTCATTTAATTTTAATAAAGATTTTGTTTTTTCGTCGGTAATATAATAATACCACAATATGCACGGGAATATTTCGATCACAAAATGTGATATCGCCTTTTACAAGTTTTCGCATTATTGTCGAATGATCTATATATGAAAAAAAATTAAATTTTTAATAAGTATTTTTTTATTCAATGGCGGATTCTATCAAGGTTTTTAAATTATATTAGTTAATAATTTGGGAATTTTTTAAGAATTATATTTGTTTTAAAGAACTTATAGTAATTTTATTTAATTAAATTCGAATTTTGGATTAAATTATATAGATAATAGAAAACGAAATTATATTGAATTAAATATCCCAATAATATTAGATCAAGGTAAAAATTTATTACCAAAAAAAAATTTAGAAAAGTATTTTCTCCAGATATCTTTTATAAAAAATTTGACTTGAATAAAATATGTTATGATACTTGTGAGGTGACATAAAAGCAATATCTTTATAAAAACTAAATGATCTTTTAATAACAACAAATATATGT
>JABXJV010000098.1 GCA_013375355.1 Candidatus Helarchaeota archaeon | reverse complement strand
TGATTGCCATTCTTTGGTAAATTTATAAACTGTTTCTTTATTAGATACTAGCTTTTCTTCCAATAAAATATAATAATAAATCTTAGATTTACTAGTAATTATTAATTTAGAGAACATTTGGTGTCTACGACCAAAGGTTTCATCATGACCAACAAAAATTTTATCAATGGTTGCCAAATCAATAGAATTTGTATAAGGTTCTCCGAGTTTACAAATAATTTTGTCAGCTGGTTCTCGGATCGGGCTCATTTCTGAGATATTAAACCCCTTAAAAATCAAATTTTTATCTGTGAGGAATATTTTTCCTAAATACTGTAGATTTTGCGTCTTACTCCTCAATGCAGAGAATTCAAAGTCATCAGAAGTTAGAGATGCTATATTAGAGAGTAAAATATTTTCGTCTTTTAACTCTTGACCTTCTAATTTTACCTTTTTAATTTCGTCCATTTTGTTACAAACTCTCCTTCTTTAAATATCATAAATTTTTTTTAAAACAACAATCCTATTTTCCTTAAATCCTATTTTAAAATTATAATTTGATTTAAATTAAAAAGTTTAGGTTATCAACAATAAAATTTTAATGATATGTATTTTTAATTTATTTTAACTATAGAGTTTTGGAGGAAAAAATTTCATGAATCAATCTCATTTTAGTCACATGTTTAGATGTAGACGATGCAACCAAGAATTCATATTGTATCAGATTAAGGCAGCAGGTAGAGTTCTTGTTATTAAATGTCGATGTCCAAAACACGGTAGTAAATCTATAAAGCTCCCACTGGCACAAAAATCCCAATATATATCAGATCTACATGGAGGAGTTTTTCGTTGTTATAAATGCGGAGCTCCAGCAAGACTTGATAACATGAAACTTTCAGGACCATGGACATTGATTCGCATGGTTTGTGATATACATGGAAGTAAATTGCCAGTTCAAAAAATATCGAGTCCAATCTATAATGAGATAGTAGCACAACCTGTGCCCCAAAAAGCCATAACCACTCATATTTCTCCTGGAGAAAAAGTTAGAGTTGTTGTTGATGTTCCACCCAGTTGTCCATTTTGCAAAGCCCCAATTAATAGAGATAATGTACAGTGGGCAGGTCCAATGAGTGTAAAATGCCCTTATTGTGAAAGAACAGTTCCAGCTGCAGAAAGACAAATTTAATTATCTGTTTTTTAAATTATTTTAGGTGTCTTTTTGAGATTCATTGCCTTTTCTGACTTTCATGGAGCTGAATATAAATACGAAAATGCAAAAACTACCGTAAATGAAATAATTCAATCAACAAAATTAAATTTTATTATTATTTGTGGCGATTTGACTACTAGAGGAGGACCTCAGGCAGCACAAAGCTTATTGAAGCTTGCAGATTTTCCTGTTGATACTTATTTTGTCTTTGGAAATATGGATTATTTTGAAAGAATTAATCAAAATTTAGAAAACGCGATAAATATCCATTTAAACCCAGTTAAGATTGATGATTGTGATTTATTAGGTATAGGAGGGGATACACGTGATATTAAAAAAGATATATCAGCTGCTAAAGAGATTTTAAAAACCATGAAATCAAAATTTTTAATTTTAGTTTCTCATATAGCTCCTTATATGCATTGTGACTTAGCATATAATGATAGACATATAGGAAGTAAGCCTCTTGCAGATTTAATTAAAAATATTCAAAAAGATAAGAGAATTCTGGTTTGTTGTGGACATATTCATGAACAATGGACTTGTAATGCTAAATTAGGAAATGCAGATATATGGAATGTTGGTCCAAAAGGGATATTATATGAAATTATTGATTCTGAAATAAATGCTCAAGTATTATAGGAATGATTAAAAATCGGACATTTTCATGAATATGAGGTTAAAATTCGTATATCAGAACCTTCTAAACTAATTTCTGATATTGAAAAATTAAATGGGCATCTTTTAAAAAATGTTATTCAATATGATATTTATTTTGATAATTCTGATCATGAACTAACGAAAAATGACATCCATTTGAGGATTCGTAGAGAATTTAATGAAGAGATGAACTTTTTAAGGGGGGAATTTAGTTATAAAGGGGCACATAGGGGAAATTTAATTGAAATAAGACCTGATACATCAATTGAACTTCTTTCTGAAGGTGAGATTGATAAATTAGAGACCATCCTAAATCGTTTGGATTATTATAAATTAGTGCTTTTTATCAAAAAGCGTGAAAGATGGAAATTAAAAAATATTGAATTTGAAATAGATAAAGAAGTAATTGGCGAAGTTGGAAAAACCAAAATTAATCTGGGAAGTTTTTGTCAAGCTGTGTTCGAAACAGAGGTTAAAATGATTGAAGATAAAACCACGAATGTTTTATGGGAATCACTTAATAAATTCGGATATACTAAAAAAGATTTTGAGAAGAAGAGTTATATAGACTTATTTCTTTATAAGAAAAATTCGCTTTCTAAAGAGAAATAATTAATAAAAAATAAAAGGATTTAACCTCGCCATTCGCCTTCCTTATTTAACATTCCACCAACGAATGCCAATCCTATAACCAACCATATACCCCACATCATTGATCCTGTGATTACTGCGCCTAGATCATCCATCCTAAAAATTACTTCTGCTGGAATTGTCGGTGCAAAAATCAAAGAAGCCATGCCTGAAATAATTAGAATACCTAGGATTGACCCTATATAGGCACCAATACCAGCTATTAGTCCATATAAAGGACCCTTTGCGGTAAGTCCTGCGAGTAATCCTGCTACAGCACATATAATTACTGATATATAAATATTTGCCCCAAGATGTTGGTAATAGGCGATACTTAATGCAAATGCCACTGCTCTTCTTTCCATCGGACCACCCCAATATTGCAAACCAGCACCAACTCCTATAATTGCGTCCAAGATAATTATTACTAGTGCTCCAGCGATCGCGCCAGCCGCAATCATGTCTTTGCTCATAATTTTCACCTATTATTTTAAAATTAATTCTTATAAAATTATTAAAACTACAGATTTTTAAAAATATTTAATACGGAAAAATATTGAATTTTTCCCTTCATTCATTTAAAAGAAATAGTTGCTTTTTAAAGAATTGAAAAGGAAGTCATGGGTATGAATACATTTAAGGAGAATTTTAAAAAAATAGCAAAAGAATTGGAAAATCTAGATAAAGAATGGTCTAAGGATGATATACCAGCTGGTTATGAAAAATTATTAACACATCAAAATGAGATACGCCCTTGGTCAGTTCATCCAAATACAGCAAAATTACTCAAATTTTTCGTTGTTGTAACAAAAGCAAAAGTTTTATTGGAATTAGGCACATCAGTAGGATATTCGACTTTATGGTTAGCATGGGGGGCTAAAATAACAAATGGTCTAGTCTATACAATAGAACTATTTGAGCCAAAAATAAAACTAGCAGAAGAATATTTCAAAAAAGCAAAACTTGACAAATATATTATTCAGATCCATGGAGAAATTAGTCAAGAATTGGACAAATGGACTAGAGAAGTTGATTTTATATTCATAGATGCAGATAAATATAATTATTTAACTTATTTCAAGAAAATGTTACCATATTTGAAAAAAGGCGGAATCATGGTTGCTGATGATGTTATAATTTTTACTCGTTATAAAGAGATGCGAGATTTTGTTGAATTCGTAAAAAATAATCAAAATCTGGAAATTATCCGTCTTAATATAGAAAATGGACTTCTTATTGCAATTAAAAAATGATGAAAGATTCTATCTTTTATATGCTATTGCTTGCATATGTCCAGCAAGACTCACAGCATCGGTTTTCTCACAGAATGCTAGCTCAATCTTGAGGATTCTGTCAAATAAATCTTGATCCCATATCTCTCCAAAATAGGTAGTTTGGAGAAATCTGAGGGGAAGAGTGATTACTTTTCCAATAATTTTTTTAATCTCTAACCCTTCTTTCTCAAGCAACTCTCTAAATTCGTTAGGACTAAAGAAATAATTCTTCAATTCGGGTGATCCTTCAATTTTTAAAAAGGGATGATGTTTCCCGGTCAATTGATTAAATGCTTTATCTAACTCCTCTGGAAGGTAGGTTAAAGCGGCTACATAATTGTTACCAGCAGTTATTATGAGGGGAGATTGTTTCTTTAAAACTCGGGTTAGTTCTTGGATTATAATACTAGGGTCTGGGAAGAGAAAGAGTGAACGTTCAAGCAGTATTAAATCAAATGTTTCATCAGGGTAATCCAAATTTGTTATATCCCCCTTTTTAATGGTGATTACATCTTTAAGATTCTCATTCTTTATTTTTCTTCTAGCAACATTTAACATGCCATTAGAAGCATCAAGAAGAACTACATGGCATC
Source organism: Candidatus Helarchaeota archaeon (assembly GCA_013375355.1). Next base: position 31,211 of record JABXJV010000098.1, on the reverse strand, counting down.
CTTCCTTTGCCATAGAAATAGACCATTTCCCAGTCCCACCGGCTGCATCTAGGACTAAGTTATTAGGACTTCTAGGTAAATAAGGTTTCAAATATTTCCATGTAATTGCATTATATACTTCCGCATATAATGTACCAGTAATATTCTTATCAGTATCATAATTCTTTGATTTTTTATCATAATATTGCTCAAATTTCTTAATTAACTCAGACATAATTAAATTTCTCCTCAAATCAGCTTTTTAAAAACTTATCATTTTTAAATTCTAATCCCTAAATAAATTTAGAAGCTCTTTTAATCTATCTTCTCTAATTTTAAATAAATCTCCTCAATTTTTTTCTTTATTTCTAAATCCAATTCCTCCATGTTTATTTTGTAACCAGTCATTTTTTCATACATTTTTTCAATATAATTTATTAAATTCCAGTTTGCATCAATTGCTCTTTTAATTTCTTCTTTCTTTAAGGAGTTACATATCGTGTCATTAAACATTTTAAGTTCTTTATCAGATAATTCTTTTTCTACCACTCTGATAAATTCATAATCTTTCATTCCTTTCAAAGAAGCAAGAAGTTTGAATAATTCATTGGATTCAAAGTTTACTGCACTCATGGCTGAAGAATTCCATCCCCTAGTAAGATGCTTTATTATATATAATTGACTGTCTCTACATTGTAAAAGTTTATTTTCAAACTCTTCTTTGGAGACTAAAATTTTTGGAATTTTTAATTTCTTGGCTTTTTCCTTAAGCTCTTGAAGTAAACCTCCCGTATCTTTTATAATTTTCATACTTTTGTATCTTAAATATGGAATATTATGTTCTTCCAGTATTTCCAAATCGATTTTATAAAAATTGTCTGAAACATAAGCTTTGAAATCTTCTTCACTTTCAGCATAACTAAACTTAATCTCACCAATTAAAGATATTAGATACTTCCATTTTTCCCTTACTTTTTTAAGGTTTTTCTTCTTAACAAATATTCCAATGTCATAATCCGAGTATTCATCAATATCACCCCTACCTAAAGAACCAAGGTAAGCACAACCAGTAATTTCTGGTAATTTTAATATATAATCTTCAAACTTTTTTAATCGTTCGATATAATCTTTCATCTATGTTTCCATCTAGTCAAAATATATTTTGGAAGAATATAAAATTTTCACAGTCATTTTTATCAGTTTAAAATGCATATAAAACTAGCAAAGGAATTAGAAAATTTAGTTCAAGAATGAAAAAAGGAGGTGTCAACTATGAAGATTAAAGGAATTGTATATATGGATGAATCTATGGGATGGTTAGAAAAATCTCCAGAAAAAATACAAGAAGATATGCAGATGATTAAAGAAAAACTCTACGCAAATACAATAAGATTAGAAGGATACGAATCAAAAGTGTTTGACATAGCTAAGATTGCAAAGGATCAAGGACTAGATGTTTGGATACAACCAAAATTTGAAGATGTTATTCACACTTCTACTTTTCTAGAAAAATGTAAAGAATTAGCTAAAAAAGCACAAGAATTAGGGTTGACAGTTTTTATTGCTGGTGGAGAATTATCTCTAGAACTAAATTTTGAAACTGAGGAAATTATGGATTATGTAGAAAAAGTAAAAGATTTTGAGACATATGTAATAAAACCACTAAGAAAAAATCCAAAGAGATTCCAAAATTTTATGATAGAACTCATAAAAGTTATTAATGAAAACTTTAATGGAAAAATTGCATATAGTTCTGGCACATGGGAATTTGATTACGTGCCTTGGGATCATTTTGATATTATAATGAATAATCAATTTTATTGGGAACCAACAAAAAATAATTTTTTTGAACTCTTAAAAGAGATTAAAAAGTTTGGCAAATCAGCATTGCAAGGGGAATGTGGATTTCAAACTATTGATAAAGCTATGGAAGCAGGACCGAAGTTTTTATATCCAAAGGAAAATATAGTAAAATATAATGAAGATGTCCAAGCAAAATGTTTTAAGGAAAATTTAGAATATGTTAAAAAAGCAGATTTGGATGGCGTATTCATACAACAATTCGATGAAGGTGAAATTGTCGGAAATGGAGATCTGGGTTTTGGAATTGTCAAGCTTGACGGGACAAAGAAAAAATCATTTTATGTAATTAGTGAATTCTTTAAAAAGTGGCAATAGATAAAACCAACTAATTGCAACTTCATTTATTTTTAAGATTAGAATGGGGATAGTTAAAATGGAAAAAGTTAGATTAGTAAATACTGTGGAAGTAATTATTAAAGAATTAAAGAGAATATATTCTATTCAAAAAGATCTAATGAGAATTTGGAAGTCGCATACGATAACCAGGCTAAATATTATGAACTAAGAAAACATTTATTAAATTTTCTTGCAAATTTTTGTCTCAACATTTATTAAATATTATGTGAAATCGTTATAGAGGAATTTTTAAAATGAACCAAGAAAAGATAAAACCAGAATTTGACTATGAGGCAGTTTTTGAGCCAGATGATTATTTATATTTTTATGGTCTTGCATTGACCAACAAGCGAACAAAAAAGGAAATAGAATTTTTAGTGAGAGAATTAAAACTTAATAAAGATATGAAAATTCTTGATTTAGCTTGTGGGCATGGAAGGCATGCAAATCGATTAGCAAGTCTCGGATATAATATTACAGGCGTTGATATTAATCAAGATTTTCTTGAGATTGCGAAAAAAAAATCAAAGGATAAAGGATTAAACGTTAAATTTATCCAAAATGATATGAGAAAAATTACATTTAAGGAAGAGTTTGATAGAGTGCTTCTATTATTTACTTCATTCGGATATTTTGAAAATGATGAGAATTTATTAGTCCTTAAAAATGTATTTAATGCACTTAAACCTGAAGGATTATTTTGTTTTGACACTTTCAATCGGGATACGTTCTTAGAACATTTTCTTCCATATAATGTAGTAGAAATAGGAAACGATCTAATGATAGATCGAAACACATTTGATAGTATTACAGGAAGGTTTTACAACAGAAGAATTGTAATTAGAAATGGTAAAAGAAAAGATAAACCATTTTTCATAAGGCTCTATAATCTTACTGAACTTAAAGATCTTTTGTACAGGGTAGGATTTGTAATATATAAAATATTTAGTAACTGGGATGCGAAACCTTTTACAAGTTTTTCTAAAAGGATGATAATAATCTCAAAAAAGGAAATAAAAGAAAATAAGTAAATGATCTCTTATTACTTTTAAACATATCAAAATTTTAGTCGCTTTTTAAAAAATGGATGAAAATCTTTTGGTAGGGACTTATAATCCTCAAATTTTAGTTTTTTTACAAATTGGCTTAAATCTACTGAATTATAAGTGTTCCAGAATAAAATGGGTTTTTTAAAATTTTCTTTTTTTATAAAATTTATCATCGCTGCGAATGTTTTAGCCGTATATGTAGTGTCTAATTCAATATTTTCATATTTTTCCATAAGTTGAAGCGCTTTTAGCCCTTCTTTTGTTACCTTTCCGTATTCTCCACCATAGAAATCATCTATAATAATACTTTTTTGAATTTGAATATCTGGAATTTTATCAGAAAATATTTTGAGATTTTTAAGGGTTTTTTTAAAAAGTGATTTAACAAGAGCAGAGCTAGTAGTACTTTTATCAATTACTCGTACACCTATAACCTTTGTATTTATATTTGCCAATTTGATTCCAATTTCGAGTCCCGCCAATGTTCCACCAGAGCCTAATGCTAAAAAAACATATTTTGGTAAAGGCATTTCACCCTGTTCAACCTGATTTTTTAATTCAAAAGCTGCATTTACAAACCCTATTATTCCGATTTGATCCGAACCGCCTCCTGTAATAAAATATGAATTTGGATATCGTTTTAATAGCCCTTGATCTTTCTTAATAATCTCCTCATGCAACATTTCTGTTTTGAAATATTGAAAAAGTAAAAGTTTTTTTTGCACATCAGAAGTTAAAGGTTGATTAAAAAGGATAAGCACGACTTTAAAACCTAGCTGTTGACCAAATATTGAAGTGGCTAAACAATGGTTGCTGCCCAAACCTCCAATTGTAATTACAGGATCTTTATTTTTTTTCTTTGCATCAGCAAATAAAAATTCCAATTTTCTAGGTTTATTTCCGCCATATATTTCTGTTGTTTGGTCATCTCTTTTAATCCATAAATCATTAGTCCCAAGATATTCTCCTAGAGCCTTTAATTTATGAACTTTCGTTTTATTGATTAGTGGTAACCAAGCAATGGAATTTTCTAAGTCAGGATAGACTTCAAATAAAAATGGCTTTTTCACTTTTTTCCCTTACCGAGATTTTTTAATTCAAATAAGATTATTAAACCTAGATTAGATTTAAAAATATGGTGATTGCTTAAATTTTCTTGAAACGTAGATATGTATTCAAAATGAATTATTAAAAAATGATTACTATATAAGGAGAATTTTAATTAAATGTCCCGTATAATAATGTGTGTGGACATGGACTCATTTTATGCATCTGTTGAAGTACGGGACAATCCAGAATTAAGAGATAATCCTATAGCCGTAGGGGCGGGGGATATCGAAATGAAACCTGAAGGTGTGAGGTTGGGAAATTATAAAGAAATTTCTGGAGCAATCACAACATGTTCATATGTAGCTAGGAAATATGGTGTTAAATCTGGAATGAGATTACGAACTGTTAGAAAGTTATGCCCAGATTGTATTCTCGTTCCACCAAGAATGCAACGTTATAAAGAAGTATCAGATCAAATAATGGAATTGCTTGGTAATTTTATTGATCATGAATATTTAGAAGTCCGAAGCATTGATGAGGCGTTTTTAGATATAACTGAAACCGTTAAGGATTTCGAGGAAGCCGAACAATTTGGATCAAACATTAAAAATGAGATAAAGGAACAGATTGGACTTACTTGTTCCGTTGGCATTGGACCAACAAAGTCGGTTGCAAAAATAGCATCCGGCATAAATAAACCTGATGGTTTAACCGTAGTTCCCCCTAAAATTGTAGATGAATTCTTAAAAGATCTTCCTGTTAAAAAGATACCAGGTATAGGAAAAAAGACTTCGGATCGATTAAAAAAGGAACTGGGTATAAATACGATAGGTCATCTGGCATCAATTAAAGATTTACAGAAATTGAAAAAATTATTTGGAAAAAATGCCATATATTTCTATAACGTTGCAAAAGGAATAGATCAATCACCCGTAATGCCACGATCTGGAGTAAAATCAATTTCTAATCAAAGAACTTTTAGTAAAGCAGTTGAGGGTGAAAAATCAATTAAAGAAACTATAGTCAAATTAGCTGAGAGAATTTATAATAGGCTAAAAAAAGGAAATTTGGAATTTAAAACTGTAACAATAAACATTCCGTTTGATGTAAAAACATTTCATTCTAAAAGTATTTCATTAAAACACTATTCAAATTCCTTAGGAACTATTATAAATACTGCAAATCAAATTTGGGATGAAAATATTGCACCCGAAATCACTTCAATAAGAAGAATTTCATTAAAAATTTCTAATCTTCGAAAAATCAAAACAACCCAAAAAGACCTCACATATTGGTTTAAAAATGAGGATTAGAAGCAGATTTTAAAAAAAACTCTCATTACAATGATCTATCAATTGTGATCTTAAAAAAAGATAGTAAGAATTGCAAAGAAATTTATTTCGCATTTCGAATCATTAACCACATTGGTATATTCAAATCTGGAAGATTTATTTTTTTATGAACATAAAATCCATACTTTTCATAGAGTGGAACATTACCTTCTGCTTGAGTCTCCAAATATATAGATTTTCTTTCTATATCAGCTTTTTCCATAAGTGCTCTTAATAATTTTCCTCCAAAACCTTTTCCTTGAAATTCTTGTGCAACACCAATTATCATTAGATATATATATGGGCCTATATCAAGATTTTTTTTCTCTTCCTCAATTAATTTAGAGGTTTGCGCCATCTTCTTAAAAACGCTTGCTAATTTCATAGATAGAAAAAAAGCACCACTTCGAATTATTCTCCAAAATGTCATATCTTTATCATGTGATGTAATTGCCATTACTCCTTCTAAATTGTCAGATGGCGAGAAAACATTTCCATATTTCCTACAAAATTTAACAATAAGCTCAGACATTAAACGGAACTGATCTTCTTTTTCAAATACCTTTTCCCACTTTGGATCTTCAGGAAATGCATTAGCGAGTACATTTGCTGCTTTCTTAATATCTTTTTTATTTATTTTATATAAATCGCTAATTAATGACATGATGATTACATAGATTTTTTATATAAAAAGACAATTTTTTTAAGTGGAGACTGTTATGTTGGGTGATTCCAGTGTTAGAGTGGATATCTCAAGATATATTTCCTAACTTTATTCGAATGAATGAGAACGTAATTGCATACTTTTACTCCCCACAGTGTGGCGCATGTAAGTTTCAAACCCCAGTTCTTGAACAAATTACTTCGATATTTGGAAATAAAATACATATCGGACAAATTGACGTTATGACAAACAATAGACTTGCTATGGAGTATGGAATTACTGCCACACCTACTTTGATGTTTTTTAAAAAGGGGAAAAAGGTCAGATTTAAATTCAAAGGAAATCGAGTTGATCGATTATTAGGAGCCCAAGATTTTAATCGACTTCGTGGTGTAGTTAATTTTCTAATAAATATGAAAATTATTTAATTAAAATTTTTAAGTAACATCTACTAAAGGGGAAATTTCCTTAATTGTTTTTTTCAAAAATTCTTTATCATCTAGAGAAATATCTATAGCTTTCTGGGGACAAACGTCTACACATCTCCCGCACCCTATACATGCAGTATTTATGACAGCATGTTTATTAACAATTTTAATAGCATCAGCAATGCAGATTCCTTTAGTACATGTTCCACAGCCCACGCACCGTTCACTGACTTTAACTTTAACACCAGACATTTTATGGATCTTCGTACTAATTTTTGGCGATACATGAGGTAACACACGCCAGAGACAACAACAAGGACAACAATTACAGATAGTAAGAAGTTTGTTTCCAGGACTGACATTAAGCCAGACGGCATCTAATTTGTTTCTCCCAATTACATGAACTAACCCTTCTTCGCGACAACGTTTAACATGTTCTAATGCTTTTTCTTTCGTTACTCGTCTTCCTAACCGGGGATTGATGCCTAAGACTGCCTCCCCCAAGAATAGGCATCCTAAATGCTTAGGATAATCCTCACATTTACTAGAATCACGACATATACAAAAATTCATAATCCAGTGATATTTAGCTTTCTTAATGAAATGTTCAACCACTTGAGAGGGTAGAACTGTTTCGCTTGGCTTATCAATTGATTTATTGATTTCTATAACTTGATCTTTCGGTAAATAAATTAAATTATCCCCCTCAAAAAGCATATGATCAATAATTTTTCCTATAAACGGCACATTTGTTAATTTTGCAATTAATTTAATTCGCGGAAAGGTTTTCTTTAATAATTCTACGAACCATAAAGGTCGACCCAAATAAGACACCACACAGATAATACAAATAATTATGAAAATTCAAATTTATATTACTAAGATGATCAAGTTTTTTAGACTCTTTAAGATTTAAAATGGAATTCGAATGTTATTGGCTAAAAATATTTTCGATGCAAATTTTGTTGAAAGACCCAATAGGTTTTTAGGCATTGTAGAATTAAAATCTGAGAAAATTCAATGTTTTATTCCAAATCCCGGTAGAATGAAGGAACTTTTAACTGAGAATAAAAAAGTTTGGTTAAACTCAATTTCAAAAAACAATCGAAAAACTTCTTATGACCTAATTGCAGTAGAACATGAAGATAAAATCGTGTCGATTGATTCTAGAGTGCCTAATAAATTTGTTTTTAATTTATTACAAAAAAAATATCTATTTAATTTTGAATTTGATGAAATTAAGCCAGAATTTTCTTATAAAAATAGTCGTCTTGACTTCTTTTTAAGAAAAAATAATGAAAAATATTTGGTTGAAGTCAAATCTTGCACACTAGTCAAAGATAAAACTGCACTATTTCCTGATGCCCCAACAGAACGAGGTGCAAGGCATGTGAGTGAACTTATTGGAGCTTTAAAAGATGGTTATAAATCCTTTATAATCTTTATAATACAAAGGGATGATGCTGAATTTTTTAGCCCCAATGAAGAAACGGATAAGAATTTTAGTGAGAAATTAAAGCTAGCCCAAAAAGAAGGAGTCATCATAAAGGCTTTGACAAATAGAGTTTTTATTCGCGAAAATAATTTATATATTGAACCATCTAATGAAATAAAGTTAAAAATAAATTAAATGGGAGAAAATGGTAATTATTAGAAAATGTCGAAAGGCTGATGCTAAAGGAATTATGAACGTTTGTTTTAAAACTGGATACATGGGAGAAGATGCTACAGGTCATTTTTCTGATGTTAAACTTTTCGGACTTCTTTTTTGTCTTTATTATCCTAGGTATGAGCGTGAACACAGTTTTGTTGCAGAAGATAATCGAAAGATTGTTGGTTATATACTCGGCGCACCAGATTCAGAACACCAAGAACGTTTATTTTTAGTTAAAATCGGTTGGAGAATTCTTTTTCGGGTTTTTCTTATCACTTCTTGGCGTTTTCATCAAGATCTTAAAACTATTTTACATTTTATTAGATTACCTCGTTCTAATCCTAATTTCAATATCAATAAAGAATATCCAGCTCATCTCCATATAGATATTTTAGAGGATTATCAAAGAAAGGGTATTGGAAGTAAATTAATGGAGAAGTTTGAAACACGTATGCGAAAATTAGGAGTAAAAGGCATCCATCTCGGCACTTCAGAGGGAAATTATAAGGCAGTTCCATTTTATAAAAAAAAGGGATATAAAATAATACATAGAGATAAAATTGGAATGTGGCCCGATGCCCCTGAAAAGAGAGGTTTGCTTTTTGTAAAAAAGCTTATTTAATTTATTTTAGGTGTATAATTATGAAAGATATAATTCTGGCAATTGGAGCCCATCCGGATGATATTGATTTTTTTGCTGGGGGAACAATAGCAAAATTCTGTAAGGAAGGTAAAGAAGCGTATTTTCTAATTACAACTAACGGACAATGTGGATCTTTGAGACCTGATACAGACCCTAAAACTCTTATAGCCACTAGAGAAAAAGAGGCAAAGGCAGCTGCTGAGGTTTTGGGAGTTAAAGAAGTTTTTTTTCTAGGTTATGAGGATGGTTTCTTAGATCGAACTCCACACCTTGAGTTAAGAGAACAATTTATTAAATATATTCGTAAACTTAAACCTAATATTCTTATGACTTTCGACCCATGGAACCCCTATGAGCCACATAGTGACCATAGGAAAGTTTCTCTTGCTGCTTTTGAAAGTAGTTATTTTTGTCATTATCCCCTTTTTCATCCAGAATCAAAGCCAATTCATTTTGTATCCGAAATTTGGCTCTTCCGATCTCCTAACCCAGATACTTGGATACAATTAAAAAATGTCCGAACAAAAGTAAAAGCTTTGGTAAAACATGCATCTCAAATCCAAATGTTGAGGGAAGAAATATTAGGACAATTAAAATCAGCAAAAGTCGAAACTTCGATATTAGAAGCACTTGATAATAAAACACTTCTTGATATATTTGTACGAAACATGGCGGAACAAGATGGAAAAAAATCTGGTTATAAATTTGCAGAGGCTTTTAAAGTGTTTAAAATAGGATATGTCGAAGATGTCAGAGCAATTATAGAATCGATAAACAAACAAAATAAAGATTAATTAAAATTATCTAATAATTCTTCCACAGATTTCGCATTTACAAGGTGTTTTTTTACTCAATGGAGCATGTTGATATAAATAAGGATAAGAAACAAAAATTCAAGGAAATTAAAGTTACTTGGAATCTATTTCTACTAAAACTGCGGGGGTATATACTGATACTTATCCAAGCATTATAAAAAGCTGGAAAATTAATAAAAAACAAGTACAACTAGGTAACAATTCATTCACTTTTAATTATGAAATTCCATATGGTTCGCCTCTTTCGATATATGGGATGTTTCTAAAGAGAGAACTGTTTATCCATTTAAAATTGAATAGAAGTTTTAAGACTGATAAACATCTTTGGATTCCGATTTATATTCTACCAGCTACTTAATTTTTAGTTCTATTAAAAAAAAGGAAAAAAAGGAATTTATTATTTTCTTTTAACAAAAACTAAAACTAGAATCACAATAAATTCAACAATTGCAATTCCACCCAATACCATTGGACTTAAGAGGAATTACTTGTCCTAGTTATCTCATTTTTAAATCACTATAGTATGCGACTTGACAATTTTCAATAGGAGTTAGAACAAGTCATATCCAATAATAATTAGTATAAATATTTATTTAAGCTTATAATTTATAAAATCCTATATTAATGTAAATAAGGTGAAAGATAAAAAAAGATTTAGTAGAATGATTAAATACAAGAAATTTGGGTGAAATTTTAATAATTAATCATTCCTTTTTGAACTATTCCTACCTAAATTTAGGGGCATTCTGCAGGATTTTAGGTAAAATTAGCCAAAAAAAACATTATTGATGATTTTTATGAAAAAAACAAAAATTGCAATGCTCGCTCCAATAGCCTGGAGAACTCCGCCAAGAGAATATGGCCCTTGGGAACTTGTTGTTAATAATTTAACTGAGGGGTTAGTAAATAAAGGATTTGATATTACCTTGTTTGCCACAAAAGATAGTATCACTAATGCAAAACTTCATGCCGTATGTGCTAGAGGATATGAAGAAGATAAAAGCATTAATCCTGAAGTCTGGAAGCTCATGCATATCTCGGAAGTGTTTGAAAGAGCTGATGAATTTGATATAATCCATAATCATTTTGATTATCCTGCGCTAACATATTCCAAACTTGTAAAAACACCAGTTTTAACTACGATTCACGGATTTTCTTCGCCTGATATATATCCTGTCTATGAAAAATACAATAACAACACTTTTTATGTCTCTATAAGTGAATCTGATAGATATGAAAAACTTGAATATATTGCTACAGTGTATAATGGTATCAATTTGGACGAGTTCACATACAACCCAAATGGAGGCCATTATCTTTTATTTTTAGGAAGAATATGTCGTGAGAAAGGGACACATGAAGCCATACAAATAGCAAAGAAATCAAATAAAAAACTCATGATCGCGGGCATTATACAAGAGGTAGATTATTATGAAGAAAAAGTAAAACCATATATTGATAATGATACAATCAAATTTCTCAGTCTTATTGATTCTAAAGAAAGAGATAAATTATTAGGGGGTGCATTAGCATTTCTTCATCCCGTAATGTCCCCTGAACGATTTGGATTAGTCATGGTGGAAGCAATGGCGTGTGGAACGCCTGTAATTGGATTTAATCTAGGCTCGGTAAGAGAAATTATCAATCATGATAAAACAGGGTTTGTTATAAATAATGTCAAGGAAGCAGTCAAATGTATAAAGGATCTTGATAAAATTAATAGAATTGATTGCAGAAAGCGAGTTGAAAAATATTTTACCGTTGAAAACATGGTAGAAGGTTATATAAAAGTTTATGATAAAATTCTTTCTTTAGAAAGTAAAAAGTAGTCTATTAAACGAGAAATAAATAAGCTACATGCGAAAATTTATAAACCATTAATTTTTATGTCTCGTGATGATAAGAGTAAAGAGAGAAGGAGTTATTCTTGAAGCAACGGAATTAGAATTTGAAAACTATGCCGTCCTAAACCCTGCAGTAGTGCAACAAGAAAACACTTTACATTTATTCTACCGTGCTGTAAAACAAGGAAACTATTCAAGCATTGGCTATTGTAGATTAGAAGGTCCTTTGAACGTCGTGGAGAGGAAAAAAAGCCCAATTTTGTTCCCAGAATTTGATTATGAAAAACACGGCGTAGAAGACCCTAGAATAGTCCTTCTTGATGGAACTTTTTATCTTTTTTATACCGCTTACGACGGTAAAAATGCATTAGTAGCGTATGCTACTAGCAAAGACCTTAAAATATGGGAAAAGCATGGAATCATTACTCCAACGATAACCTACGATGAGGCAGAGGACTTTTTTCGTTCATCGAAATTAAAGGATAGGTATTTCTTCTTTGAATCATACTATAAGGATATCATTGCAGAGGATGTGCTTTTATGGGAAAAGGATTCGTTCATACTTCCAAAGAAAATTGACAATAAATTTGTACTAATTCACAGAATATTGCCGGATATCCAAATTATATATTTCGAAGATTTCAATAAATTGACGCTCGATTACTGGAAAGATTATTTAAAAAGATTGGGAGACTATGTTATTATGGAGTCAAAATACGGATATGAATCAAGAAATATTGGAGCAGGAGCTCCTTTAATAGAGACTGAGAAAGGGTGGCTTATGATATACCATGCTGTAGAGGACACCAATAAAGGGAAGATATATCATGCAAGTGCAGCTTTACTTGAAAAAAATAATCCGTTTAACATTATAGGGCGTTTAAAAGAACCTCTTTTCTCGCCGACTGAAGACTTTGAAAAAGTAGGGGATGTAGGAAATGTGGTTTTCCCTACCGGAGCGGCTATTTTTGGTGAAAGACTCTACATATACTATGGGGCTGCTGATAAGAGAATAGCTGTAGTTTCGGTAAATTTAAACCAACTTTTGAAAGAACTTTTAGCAACTAATATAGGATTAGAAGTTGAAATTGGTTTCTTGGCAGGAGAAGTTTTCAAAACCGCATTTAAAAAAGAAATAGGCTTGAAACAACTTAAGCAATTATTAAATCGAGACGATGACATTTTGATGATGGCAATTGGGTGGTTAGCAAGAGAAAAAAAAGTTTTAATTAGATATGACCATGATGATATAAAAATATGGACTAAAGAATAAAAGTTTATAAAGAATAAAATATATGATTTATTGAATGGATATGATTTATTGAATGAAACCTATTTGGATCCTTTATTTAAGTACATTTCCCCCAAAAGTATGTGGAATTGCCTCATTTACAAAAGATTTAACGGCAGCAATGGGTAGAAAATTCTCTTCCTCTATAAAATCAAAAGTCGTTGCCCTAAATGACATAGGAACTAATTTTTATAATTACCCTGAGGATGTCATATTTGAAATAAATGATAACGATATTTCTTCATATATTGATATAGCAAAAAAGATCAACGCAATTGATGCAATAAAACTTATAAATGTTCAGCATGAATTTGGAATTTTTGGAGGAAAATATGGAGAGTTTTTGATCAAATTTCTTGAGAACGTGAAAAAACCCGTCGTTATAACATTACACTCTACCATCCCGAATCCTGGTAATAAATTAAAGAAGGTAGTTCGCTCTCTAGCAGAGAAATCTTCGTGTCTAGTGGTCATGGCAAAAAAAGGAATGGATATTCTCAGAGAAGATTATGAAATAGAGACCGATATTATTGTCATACCTCACGGAACACCAACAGTGCCATTTAATCTGAGTTTAAAGGAAAAAAAGGCGATGGGTTTTGGCGATAAAATTATATTATCATCTTTTGGTCTCATGAACCCCGGAAAAGGTTATGAATATGTGATTGAAGCGTTACCTGAAGTGATTAAGAGATTTCCAAATGTTCTGTATTTTATCATTGGTAAAACACATCCTGTAGTAAAAAGAAAAGAAGGAGAAGGGTATAGAAATTTTCTCGAGGAAAAGGTTAAAGAATTAGACCTTCAAAAACATGTTAAATTCAATAATAACTATGTTCCGTTAGAAGAAATAATAAAAATTTTAAAGGCAACTGATATTTATATCTCTTCAGGTTTGAATCCTAACCAAATTGTAAGCGGCACTTTAGCATATGCAATGTCATGTGGAAAAATGGTTATATCTTCAGCATTCCTACATGCTAAAGATGCTATTACTCCTGATAGAGGCATCCTTGTTGAATTTAAGGATTCAAAAGCATTTGCGAGAGCGATAATAAAAGTTCTATCGAACCCCGACTTGAAAGAAAGAATGGAAAAAAATATCTACTCCTACACAAGGTACACAACATGGCCAAATGTATTATTAGCTTATTTTAATCTGTTTATTACAATCATTGGCGAGAGTGTTGATTATAAAATGTCATTTCCAAAAATCAAGTTCAGTTATATCAAGAAACTTACGGATGATTTCGGGATGTTGCAGTTCGCAAACTATACAAACCCAGATAAGCTATCCGGATATACACTTGACGACAATGCGAGAGCTCTGTTAGATTATTCGATTCATTACAATATTTTTATTGATGATGCTAAATTGAAGCTAATTAAGAAATATCTGGATTTTATAAAATTTGTACAGCAAAATGATAATAAAATGTATAATTTTGTAGATCACAATCGAAAGGTAAATCTGGAGAGTTGGAGCGAAGATTCGCATGGAAGGGCAATGTGGGCTCTTGGCTATCTGGTCTTTTCAAAAAATATTTCTAATGATTTGAGAATAGAGTCTCAAGCTATTTTTGAAAAAGGGCTAAAAGCTGTAAACAATATTAAATCTCCTAGAGCCGTCGCATTTATTATAATAGGTCTGTATTTTTACAATCAAGTAAAAAAATCGAATAGTATTCAAGTTCAAATTAAAAAACTATCTAATTATTTAATCTCACTTTATTTCAAATGTTCTTACGAGGAATGGAATTGGTTTGAAAAAAATCTTACTTACTCAAACAGCAAACTACCAGAGGCTCTTTTCTATAGCTACAAAATAACGGGAGAAGAAAAATATTTGAAGATTGCAATAGACTCTTTAAATTTCCTCATCTCTATTACTTTTAAGGATGATTTATTTAGTCCAGTTGGCCAGAATGGATGGTATATTAAAGATGGTCATAAAACTTTTTTCGATCAACAGCCTGTAGACACGTCTTCTATGGTACAAACATTAATCCTTGCATATAAGATAACTAAAGAGAAAAAATATATGAAATTTGCAATTTTAGCATTCGAGTGGTTCCTTGGGAAAAATTCTTTGAATCAAGTGATCTATGATGAAACTACCGGTGGTTGCTATGATGGCCTTGGGGAATTTTCAATTAATCTGAATCAAGGAGCTGAATCATCAGTTACATACCTACTTGCAAGACTTGCCTTTGAAGAATTTAAAAAAAACGGGTAAGTAGCTACTTGATTTATTTGCAAAAAAAGCTAATAAAAAGCAATAATTCTCGATATAAAAAAATTTATACGGCCTAATTATCGGTTTTATTATCATTTTTTCACGTAAATAGGATAATAAATCAGAAAATTTACAATTTTAAAAAATTAATAAAGTTAAGAAATATTTATCAGGAATCTACAGAATTTACTAACAACTAAAGATAAAGCGAAAAGAGTATTGACAATCATAGGATTTGGTTTGGCTATAATTGCTCTTTATTTATTATTAATAAGTACTGGTCTGGGAGTAACTTTTGGATGGGGATTCGCTTTAGGTGCAATTGGTTCATGGATAATGATTTTCACAAATATTAAATGGAACCTAATACAATCTAGACGAATTCCAGATTATTCTCCAATCCAAAAAATTCGAGAAAGAAGAAGAAGGCGTCCGTTCAAACTTACACAAGACACAGAAAAAGTTCTAAAACTTTCAAAATGTCCTGTGTGTAAAGCTCCTTTAAAAAAAACCCCTCCTTGTGAATGTTAATTTTGTGGTAGTATGATTAAATTTTAATTTTAATCCCATTCAATAACACCTTCTCCTTTTCTCATTGTTTTACCACATTTAGGACAAGGTCCGGGATGATTCCAAAAATCTACAGCGTGATCATTAGATTTTGGACAATACACAGTAGGTGGATTCCAATCAGGAGAAAAAATAATAGAAGGATTTTCTTCTTTTAGAAAAATGTCATAAAGTTCTTTACAAGTATTACAATTTATTGTCATTCCTATTCTTACCAATCCACGGTCTTTTCCACCGGTAACTACTTGATTATATCCACAACCATCACAAGTGAATTTATATGAAATTCCCAAATTATTCAATCCTTCTTTTCTAACTGATTAGGATCATCTTTATCAAAAAAATAAGGGAGACTGTGGAATTCTATACTATTATGATTTGATTTATTTTATCTCCTTTTTGAATGGCATCAACAATTTCTTGACCTTCAGTAACCTGACCGAAGACTGTATGGACTCCGTCTAACCAATCAGTAGCTTTATGCGTTATATAAAATTGAGCACCGTTAGAACAAGTTCCCCCTAATTTTCTTCCAGAGGGCTCATGTTTGCATGATCCAGCATGTGCCATAGACAAACTACCACGTTTATGTTTTATTTCTGGTTTGATTTCACACTCACTTTGGATTCCGTCAGGATGACCACCCATACCTGTTCCATGCATACATCCAGTTTGAATCATGAAATCTGGGATAACCCTGTGGAAGGTTAAACCATTATAAAATCCTCTTTGTACAAGATCAAGGAAATTTTTTACGGTATTTGGAGTTGCCGAATCAAATAATTGAATTTTTATGTCGCCTTTTGTCGTTTTAATAACCACATTAGTCATAAATTTCTACTTCCTATAAAATTTTTAAATTATAACAATATTTTTTAATTATTAAAATTTTGCATTTATTAATTTGGTGTTTTTATTGAAAGTCTTAATAATATTTTTCTCTCAAACTGGTGGAACTGAAAAAATTGCAGAACAAATACAGAAAGGAATTCTGAAAAATGGAAATGAGTGTGAAATGGTTCGAATCAAAGATGCAAAAAATAAAAAATTAGCTAACTTCGACTTAATTGGTTTAGGCTGTCCAACTTTTTATTACCGGGAACCCATAAGTGTTAAATTATTCATACAAAAGATGGACAAAGTAGATGGAAAACATTGCTTCATTTTTTGTACACACGGTTCTATTATCGGCAATACATTTTACTATATGAACGAAGCATTGAATAAAAAGGGGTATTTGGTTATAGGTGCCTATGATTCATATTCTGAATCTTCCATTCAATTTTATCCCCAACCTATGCACACCGCAAAACATCCTGATGACATTGAGCTTAGAGAAGCTGAGGAATTTGGTCAAAAAGTATGTGAAATCAGTTTAAAAATAAAAAAAGGAGAAAAAAGTCTTATTCCTAAATTTGAATTAATTGAAAATACATGGTGGGCAAGGGATTCAAAGTTAGCAACACCTGAAGCATTAAGATCGATTAGTCCCGAATTTAAAATTAATATTGACAAATGTACTAAATGCTTAACATGTCAAGAGAATTGCCCTGTAGATGCTATTGATGTAGAAGCTGATCCACCTGAAATTCAAAAAGATGGATGCATATTTTGCTGGTTTTGTGAAAAATTATGTCCAGAAGGAGCTATTGAAGCAGATTGGGCCTCAACAAGACAATTATTTAAAGGAAACCTTAAGAAATACATAAGAGAGCTAAAAAAAGCCGAAGAACAAGGAAAATTCAGACCATATGTTGATTATGAAAAAATTAGATAATAGTTTAAAATTAAGAACAAAATTAGCTGATGAATTAAACTTTAGATTTCCATTGGTCTACTTTTTTTCTAAATGCTTCAATTGAACTTGAATCCATAGGTAAATCGGGAGCATGTTTTAATTTACCGCTAACTGTCCCAATATCTCGAATTATTGAGGAAAAGCCTATTATTTCTGCAAGATCATCACGTACTTCTTCTAATATCTTTTGCAGATCATGGGTAGTTGTTTCTTCAGTAATCTCAGATTTGAGATTTTCCAGTATCGCCAAAGCTTCCTTATTTTGTTTTTTAGGTGGTGGTTCTTCAGGTTTGGGTTTTGCTTCAGGCTTTGGTGGTGGACCAGGAGTTCTGGGTTTGAATTTAGAGGGACCTCCTCGTTTTTTTAACACATCAACGCTACCATAACGGGACATAGTAGCTGATTTTGAAGCTTCACTTGTTACTGAAGTCTTGGAATTTTTTTCAGAAAAGATACTTACCTTAGGTGGGACCGCGGTTACCCCTGCCGAGGATGGTTGTTTTTCTTCACTACCAGTTAATACATCTGTCAAACTGACTTTTTCGGCTATGGGGGTTGCTGCACTTATTGATTTTCCAGTAGTAACTACAGGTTTAGAAATAGTTCTACTTTTTAAACTCACAATTTCTTTCTCCAATTCAGAAATTCTTTCATCTTTTTCAATGATTATATTAATTAATTCTTTTGAAGATTCTTGTTGTTTTTTTTCCAGTTTTAGGATTAATGCATTGATTTCATCATTTATCTTCATGATTTTTTTTATTTCGTCCTTTGTCATTTTTGAATCATTATAATTTTTATCAACGATCTAATTAATATTTTTCTAGAATTTAATTTAAAATAAACTTGAATTATGGGATAAAAATGGACTACGAAATTGAAAGTACAAAAAAATCCTTTGAAGGTCGGACTGAACTAGTTACACACATAGGTATGATTTCTCATCACGGTTATTTCGCTGCCGATCCGCAATTGGGAAAGGTAGATACAGGGGGACAAGTTGTTTTTGTCTTAGAGCTTAGTAAATATCTTCATGAAGTTTGTGATATGAAAGTTACAATATTTACTAGATTATTTGATGAAAAGGAATCCCCTGTTCATGCCAAGAAACTCGAACAGGAAGGTAAAGGAGTAAAAATTATAAGAATAGAAGATGAAATGAGCGAAAAGGGATTTATTAGAAAAGAAGATTTATATCCTTACCTTCCCGAAGCGGCCGAGGGAATTATTAAATGGATAAATAATAATGAAAAAATTGATATTATTCATTCGCATTACGTCGATGGAGGCATATTAGGGGAGCAAGTATCTAGACAACTTAACTTACCTTGGGTTCATAATTCTCATTCACTCGGAAGGGTTAAACGCGATGCATTTGTAAAAAAATTGGAAGACCAAGATGAAATAGAGAAAATAGATAAGCACTTTAACTTCGATTTACGCTTTAAAAATGAAGAAATGATTTATGAAAAATGTCATCAGATATTTGCAGAATCTCTAGATGAAAAAACTAAATTATTGAAATATTATGGGCAAAAATATGATAATAAAACTGCAATAATCCCACCTGGAGTTAATACAGAAGTTTGGCACTCCAGTCCAGTCAATAGGGGGACACATCCCTTGAATCGTTTATTTTCAGTGAAGAATCATCGTTATATTTTTTCCGTATCAAGAATCGACCCTAGGAAAGGTTTAGACCTGCTGATAGAAGCAACACCACTTCTTAGAGAAAGGATTGATGAAGATATAAAAATCGTCATCGGTGGTGGCACAAAAAAAGGGAGAGAATTAAAGCCATATGAAAAAACCTTACATGAGTTAGCCGCAAAAATTGATCCTAAAAAGGAATTTATTTATCTTACTGGTTATATTCCAGATGAGGACATTTTAGATTATTATAATGGAAGTGAGGTTTTTGTATTACCAGCTAGATGGGAACTATTCGGAATAACGATGTTGGAAGCAATGGCTTGTGAAAAACCTGTTGTGGTAACTAAATTTGGAGGACCAGCATCTATTATTGAAGATGGTCATAATGGGATATTGGTTGATCCAAATATTAAAGAAGAACTGGCATCAAAAATAATCGAAGTTTTAAATGATAAAGAAATGGCAAACAGTTTAGGAAAAAATGCCCTTAGGACGATAATTAAGAAATATTCTTGGCTCCATGTTGCTGAAGAATATTTTAATTTTTATTCACAAACTACTAAATCGTTTTTTAAATAATAATTTCTTTTATTTTTGAATACGTTATTGATTTTTTTTATGAGGTTAAAGAACTGGAGTGGTTGTCAGAGGCCAAACAAGGAAAATATAAAGGGATCAAACAAGCTGCATTATATTACGAAAAAAGTCTAAAAAATCCAGAATATAAAAAGATAACCGTCCAAGAATTATTAAAAAAAATAAGTTCCCATGTATTGGATGAACGTGTTGATGCTTCCTGGATGCTCTTAAAAATCGTTGATTGCCATCCTTTAACTCTTTTTGAGAATATATCTAAATTAAATGATTTTTTAAAGGATGAAAGTAAGGAAGTTATTCGAAATATAGCTAAAATTATTGAATTTTTAGCTTATAAAGACCCTGTAAAAATTGCCACTTCTATACCAAATATTGTCGACTTATTGGATGATGATGACACACAATTAAGATTCACTGCTTCACTTATTTTTAAAGCAACCTCCCGAAAATATGGTAAAATAGTTCAAATCCCGAAATTATTAAATTTACTTTATGATGTGAACGAACAAATTAGATTGAATGCAGTTTCGACATTAATTGAAGTAAATGATGAGCATTTAGATAAGATTATTACAACTTTATATCAGCTATTAAATGATAAGAAATATCAAGCAGAAGTTATTGATACAATATTTAAAATTTCATCGAAATATCCAGAAAAAACAGTGATTTCACTGGTTCCACACCTAAAAAATAAAGATAATATAATCCGGCGATTTACACTTGTATTTCTAAATAATTTTGGGGGTAAAAATTTAGATTACTTGAATAATATAATCCCTCAATTAATTTCAATTCTACATGATAAAGTGCTTAATAATCGAATTTTAGTAAGCAATCTACTCTTAAAGATTAGCCAAGATCACAGCCAAGATTTTAAAGATAGCATTCCCAAATTAATAGAAAGTTTTAAGAAAGAAAAGGGTAATATTCAACTAAATGTTGTGGCAATTTTAATAAATGTAAACAGAAATTACCCTGATCAAATAGAAATCATGCCAGAAATATCAAAAAAATTAGAAAAATTTGCTAAAAAATCAAACCTGAAAATGTCAAGGGTTGCTAGACAATATTTAAGTACCCTCCATAAATGGAATGATGATTATGGTCCGGCTATAAAAATCTGTCAAGATTTAATTAAGAGGAATCCTTTAGAAGATAATTTTGAATTATTAATTAATACAGCCCAAATTTATCACACTATAGGGGATTTTAAAAATGCAATTCATTATTTTTTGGAGGCATCAAGGTCTTCAGATGCTTATATCAGATTAAAATCTTTAATAATGATATCATATGATTATATTCTTCAAAATTCATTTAAATTAGCGGCAGATTTTTTAAATAAAACCAAAAAGCAACACGAAGCTCTAAGTGATTTATTATCTTCCAAAAGAAAAGAGCAAATATATCTTATGATTTCATATGTTAAAGCTTTAATCCAATTTGATTTTGAAAAAGCTAAAACACATTTAACAAAAATTTCAAATTTGAATGATTTTGTTCATAAATGGGAAAAACGAGCGGAAAAAAATGAATTTAAGAATTTAATGGATATTAAACAACGTTACAAACAATATTCAAAAAATAATCAAGGAAATAAAAAAATTACGAATAAAGAAAAGTTATAATATAAATTATTTGAGTTTGGTTAATTTAATTTCTAAAACTCCGTTTTTATAAGAAGCAGAAATATAATCTTTATCTACTTTAACAGGTAAAGAGACTCTCTTAAGAATTTTCTTTTTATGTACCGAAATAAGAACACTTTTACTTTTTAAATTTAATTTTATATCCTGCTTTTCTAACCCAGGTAAATCCGCAATAATAATAATTTTGTCACCACAGTCAATTACATCTACTAGGATATCTTTTGTTGGATAAGATTTAGAAAGTGTAGCTGCTTTATGCTTTTGAGGTAAATTATTTTTAATTATTCTGAAATTATTGAGATCACTGAACTGATCTAGGTCAAAATTTCCTTTCTCTATTTGATCTTGAAATTGTCTAAAGAATTTTTCGAATTCAGGCATTATTTTTTTGAAGTTTTCAGCAAGATATTTGATAAAATCATTGTAATTTTCACTTGGAAAATCGTCTTCTTCCCTATCCTTTTTTTTTCTTTTTTTCTTTTTATTTTCGTCGAAATCGTCTACCATAAACTCACAACTAATATAACAAAGTAGTCCTATAATAAAATATTTATTATTAGGGCATTAAAAATCAAAATGTTTATAGGATAATATTACTTTAAATATGTTAAAATAATACAGAGTTTTTATTATGCCTGGTTCGCATGGTTCGCTAACAAAAGCTGGAAAAGTTAGATCTCAAACGCCAAAGGTAGAATCAAAGAAATCTCCCAAGCCTATACCCCGAATAAGAAATAAAAAGAATTATATCAAGAGAATAATTCAAGGTAAAAGGGTTGGGCAAGAAAAATTTGATCGTAGAAGATAATCTTTGGTTTTAACTTTTTAAAAATCACTAATTTTCTTAAAAATCGATTTATTTAAAAATAAATAAAAAAATGGCAAAAAAGCCAAATTTTTGGATTTTTGTTACTTTTTTGTTAGTTCTAACGTTATCTCGATGGTTGAGACGGAGAAATCGCCGCGGTCCTTGCTGTGAATAGTTTCAGTTCCAGTAATAATGTCTTTTATTTTGACTTGTTCCTGTAGGAATCGAGATCTTAAGATTTCTGCAACGTCTACGGCTCTTGAAATGGCTCTTCCTCTAGCCTTAATTACAATATCATTAGAACCGCCTTGTATTATAGCAAAGCAAGCCATTACATAATTCATAGCAGATTTTTGTCCAATATAGACTATATTATCACGAGGTTTACTCATTTTATTTCTTCACCTTTGAAGTTTTATAGAATATTCACTAATTATTTTTAGAAAATATGTTTTATTTTCGGATTTTTTTTGTTTTGTTTCCGTTTTGTTTAACTTCACAATTCTTTTAATTTCCCTTGGTAAGATCTTAAAAAAATTGTATGAAACTTAAAAGAAAAGATATTATAAATATCTTTTTATTCAAATTAAAAATTATTTAAAGTTTATATTTGTTAAACTAGGTTAGGTGGCATTTCCCCTTTTAAGGCCATTACAAGATTCTTTGCGGCTATTAATGCCATTTTAGTCCTTGTTTCATAAGTGGCAGATCCGAGGTGAGGAAGTAACACCACATTTTCTAATTTAACAAGAGGATTTTTATCATCAATAGGTTCGTGTGTGAAGACGTCTAATCCAGCAGCAGCAATTTTCTTCTCTTTTAAAACCTCAATTAATGCCTGCTCAT
Source organism: Candidatus Helarchaeota archaeon (assembly GCA_013375355.1). The sequence continues at coordinate 8,104 of JABXJV010000098.1, read as the reverse complement.
CAATTACAGCCCCTCTTGAAGTATTTATCAAAATGGAAGTCTTTTTCATTAAATTGAATTCTTTTTTTCCTATCATCTCTTTCGTTTTATTCGTTAAAGGGACGTGAATACTGACAATATCTGCCTCTTTCAATAGAGTTGTTAAATCCACAAATTTGGCTTTTAATTTCTTTTCAATCTCTGGTTTTTTTGTTCGACTGTAATAAATTATATGCATATTGAAGCCTACTGCTCGCTTTGCAACGGCTGATCCAATCCTACCCATTCCAATAATTCCTAAAGTCTTTCCATATAAGTCATAGCCCAATAAGAGTGACGGAGCCCATCTTTTCCATTTCCCATCTCTTAAATATTTATCAGCTTCAATTAATCGTCTAGCAGCCGCAAATATTAATCCCCAAGCGATATCTGCTGTTGCCTCAGTTAAAACCCCTGGTGTATTTGTAACCATTATTTTTTTCTTCGTAGCAAATTTAATATTTATATTATCAAAACCAACTGCATAATTACTAATTACTTTTAAATTTTTAGCAGCTGAAATTATCTCTTCATCGATTATATCCGATAAACTACATAATAAACCATCAATATCTACAATTTCACGTTTTAATTTTTCCTTAGTCAAAATTTCCTCCTCTGGTTGTATTTTAATTTCAGCGTTTGGCAATTCATTACGGATTAAATCGATACCCTCTGATAATATTTCCCTTGTGATAAATATTTTCAAGATCAATTTCACCCAATTTGGAAAAGTAACAATAAAAATTAGAAAGTAAGAAAATGAATAAATTAAAAAAAATTAAATTACTTTCTTTTTCTTAAATTCTTTGATTTCTTCATCTTTATATCCTAACTCAGTTAGAATTTCTTTTGTATGATGACCCATTGGCGGTGCAACGAATAAAAATTTCGCAGGGGTATCAGACATTTTTATTGGAAACCCGATTTGTTTCATTGTTTCTCCATCACCAACTGGCACGTCAATAATCATATCTCTAGCTTTAACTTGAGGGTCATCTTCAACTTCCCAAAGTTCATTCATGGGAGCTACACATGTATCGACTTTCCTTAATTCCTTCACCCAAGTATCTCTATCTTTAGTAAGAAAAATCTCTTGAAATTGTTCAAACATCAAGTCTTGAGCTGTTTTACCACTTTTCTCGGCTTCTTGCCTTGAAATTTCTTTAACTTCTAATACCTTTAATAAATTTATATAAAATTTGGGTTCTAAAGCCCCAACGGTAATATATTTCCCATCTTTACATTTATAAATCCAATATTGAGGAAGACCACCAGCTAAATTACTTCTAGAAGCATCTTGTTTTATTCTATCTACCAAATAAGAGCTAAAAACCATTGGAAGAAAACTTAAGGTTCCGTCCATCATTGCTACATCTATATATTGACCTCGACCTGTTTTTTCTCGGGCTATTAATGCGATTAATATTCCTATAACCGAATGCAATCCACCACCCATCATATCTCCTATTTGGACTCCAGGTACTATTGGTTTTTTTGTATCTCGATCTCTTGTTACTGATGCTAAACCAGAAGTACCAATATAATTAAGATCGTGTCCTGCGTAATCTCGATATGGTCCATTTTGTCCATAACCGGTAAGCGAACAATATATTATTCTTGGATTAATTTTTGATATTGTTTCATAATCCACACCTAATTTTTTAACTACTCCCGGTCTAAATTGCTCAATAATTACATCTGCAGTCTTCGCCAATTTATAAAATATTTCCTTCCCCTCTTCAGTTTTTAAATTAATTGAAATATGCCTCTTGTTTCGATTTAATGCGTGATAAAAAGAACTATCTTTTTTTCTGGTTCCAGGAATTACCACATGAGGAGGAGGCATACGTGCCATATCTTGGCGAACTCTGGACTCAATTTTAACGACATCTGCTCCAAAATCTGCAAAATATCTTGTACCGAAAGGTCCAGGAAATAGCATCGTTAAATCTAAAATTCTAATTCCTTCTAAAGCTAAAACCATATTGAACACCCTTTAGATTTAAAAATCTTAATCGTTATTTCTGTAATCATTTTAACAAATGTCTATTACTTTAAATTTTTTACCTTGGAATTTTGAATATCATTGACAATAAATATTCTATAAGACATTTACATAATAAAAAGAGTAAATAATGAAAAACTCATTAATGGTATATACTAGCTTAATAGGGGGAAAGAATCTATCAGTTTCATTTTTTATCTTTTTTTGATAGGTACCAGTCCAGATATTCTTTTCTTCGTTTCTCTTTTTGAAAAGGCTTAGTTTTTTCGTGTTTAACTTGATCACGAAGTTTTTCCTGTAGTTCATCAAGTTCAATTCTTGTAAGGCTCAATCCACAGCGTTTGCAAGTATATCGGTAAAGGGCGTATTTCATAGGACCAGCACATTCTGGGCACTTTGCTATTCAAGGCACCTCTATATTTAATTTACGGTGCTCGCACGTATATTTGGGCAACTGGTACTCCATTTTTGCACCACTTTTTAGGTACTTAACCATTTAATACATCTCTTCATTAATTCTATAAATGTGATGCAATAAAAAAATTACTATTCATACATTTTTTGGGATAAAAATGTTATAATTTAGAAAAATAAATTGAAATGATATATATAATTAAGATTAAAATTAAATTAAAAAGGAGGGGTGAGAATGACGGATAATGATTTGTGAAAAAAAAGCCTTTGAAAATATTTACTAAATACACACCTTATTTAATAGTTGATCTTGAGGTGTTTAAAAATTTTAGATTAAATAAATTTATTAAGAGGAATAAATTAAAAAATACTATAATAAATCTTATAAGAATTTTAAATAAGAACTTGAAAATTTTAGAAAATAATTAAAAATTTGGAAAGGATAGATAAAAATGGGCGGTTACGGCTCTGATTATGATTATTCTGATGACGATAGTGTTGTAAAGAAAAGTGCAGCTTCTTATAATATTGATTATGGACGAACATATGAGACAAAAGGAGCTGTACCTCCTCCAGTGGGAAAACATTTAATAACCGAAGCAAAATTTCCAATAGTTGTTGCAGTAGATGTAACGGGTTCCATGAAAACATGGCCTAAAATAATTTTTGAAAAACTGTGTATATTATATAATGAAGCATCATTTTTCCTTCCCGATGCACTTAAAGATGATTTTGAAATATCTTTTGCTGCAATTGGGGATGCATATAGTGATTCTGCTCCTCTACAAATCACTGATTTTGCGGAAGGAAAAGAACTAGATGAAAATATTAAGGCTCTTTATCCTGAAGGTGGGGGTGGAGGACAAACACGTGAGACTTATGAATTAGCATCATATTATTATTTAAAGCACTGTGATATGCCTAATGCTCTTTCAAATCCAAAACCATTATTAATTTTCGTTGGAGATGAAGGATTTTATGCTAAAATCAATAGAAGACATATTTTAGATTTAATTGGTGACGATTTAAAAACTGACCAAATAGCAAAAAAAATTTTTGAAGAATTAAAACAGAAATTCAATATATATATTTTAAGAGTGAAATATGGCTCAGAGGCATCAGATAAAAGAATACACAATGATTGGATTAAGGTTCTTGGTGAAGATAATGTCATTTTGATGAAGCAGCCGAGAAGAATAGTAGATACAATTCTCGGTATTATAGCAACTGTAGTAGATGGATGGGATAAATTTAAAGATCGGATCGAAATACGTCAGACTCCTGAACAAGTTGATCAAGTTTATTCAACTTTAAGCGGTCTTCAAGTAGAAAATAAAAAATATGTTTATAAATTTCAAGCATTGGAATGTCCGAAATGTGGTGGTGCATTGGAGAAAGTACCAGACTATAATAAACCAACCAAATGTCCTTTTTGTCAAATTCAACTTGTTAGAATTTAAATGGTTTAAATGCGTTATATTGAAGAGACTTCAATCGAAATTGCTTGGAAAAAAGCAAAGAAACTAATTTTGGACAAAGGAACAGAAGTTTTAGACGAAGACGAAATTTTATATGAGATTCTCGATCTCTTTTTAATTATTAATCGACCAGAAACATCTGACCAAGAAAAACCAATTCATGATAATGTTATGAAAAAATGGATGATGGATAATTTTCAAGAAATAAAGACAATCCCAGAATTACACAATACAAAGAGTTATGGTTGGAGATTATACAATTTTCATGGAAAGGATCAAATTAAGTGGGCGATTAATAGGATAGAAAGAAAAAAAACAACTAAATCCGCTACAATAGCAACGATAGAACCAGAAGACGAGGATTATATCCCTTGTGTAAGTTTATTAGATTTTAAAATTAGAAATGATGAATTAATACTTTCTGTCACATGTAGAAGTCTAGATTTTGGCAAAAAAGCTTTGTATAATTTATATTTTTTGTCTGATATAGCCCATAATGTGGCAAAAGAACTAAAAATCAATAATGTTAAACTAAAAGTTTTTGTTATATCGGCTCATATTTATAAAAGCGATACGTGAATCAGCTTGGACGAAGAATATTGGCGTAAAATGCTTAATTTGTATGGCAAAAGTTATAATAAGAACATGGAATTACTACAAGATTTTTTAAAGTTAAATAGAGGATATATTTTCGAAAAACCTATAGATGAGATGGTTATAGTTCTTTGCTCTGGAGGGATGGATTCTACTATTCTTATTGATCTGGTCATTAAAAATTGGAATTCTAAAGTAATAATAATATATTTTAAAAGGGATGCAAAAAATGAGAAATGGGAGGAGCGAGCTGTTGATTTTTTTTATGAATTTTATAAAAAGAGATATCCTAAAAATATCGTAGATTTATTAAAATTAAGAGTTCAAATTCCTCTTAGAATTAACAAGGAATATCTAGATAGAACACGACAGAAAATATTAGGATTACCTATGAGAAATTCCACTATGTGGAATAATGCTATAGCTCAAGCAGTATATTTAAGTGGGAAATACAATACCACAATACGAACTATATTAATTGGTTCTGTTAAAGATGATAGAGACAATCCTGAATCAGGACCATTATCTCTTTTATCTCAGACAATAAATACTTGTATCTGCACTGCTATATGGAATTGGCAAATTTATTCCCCTCTTTTAGATGATTCATTCAAAAAGGGAGGTTTTTCAAAACTAGATCTCATAAAATATGCACAAGAAAATGATATTCGTATTGAAAAAACAAGATCTTGTTTTGAAAAGACGGAAATACCATGCAGAAAATGTCTTGCTTGTGAAAATAGATTAATTGCTTTTAATGAATATAGGAAATTGCTGGAATAATCATTTATTTTGAAATGTAAGAAATGTGATAATTTTAAATATTATTACTACTCCTAATTATAATTACAAATTCTAATTAATTTAGAATATAAAAATCAAATGTAGTGAAAATATTGGCAGAATCAGTGTATAAATTTATAGAATTAGTTGGTTCATCTGAAAAAAGCTGGGAAGACGCTGTAAGACTAGTTGTGGATCAGGCTGCAAAATCATTACGTGATCTCCGGATGGTTGAGGTATTAGAATTAGGTATAAAACTGGACGAAAGCAAAATAGTCTTATTTAGAGCTCGTATTAAAGTATCTTTTAAATATGAAGGCAAATAACACTTTGAATTCATTTTAATCTTTTTTTTTCTATCTGTAAATTCTTTTTAATATTATGAAAAGTCTTTTAGGATTTGATCTAATATCCCAAGTGCACTTTTTAGGGCATTTTCATTTTCACATACATGATCTCCTATCATAAAATTCTTATAACCCAATTTTATTCCAAATCCAATATCAGACATGTCAGAACATGAAGGGATTGTTTTTGGTTTAAGGGTTGAGAGTAAAATTCTTGAAGCTAAAATAGCCTCGGGATCTTTTTCAATAATTAATTTCATTGCATTTAATATTTCGTGGGGACGATCTATTTCGATATAAAGATCTCCTCTAGCAGCCATTAATTTGACTCTATCTTTGACTATAGAATATCGAAATTTTATAAACTCTAAACCTTTTTCGGTTTCAATTTTTGCAACCATTTTTGCTTCAGGATCTAATTCCAGAACTTCCTTAATATCGGATAATTGCTCAACAAAGGAGATCATGTAGTTGTGCACATCACATTCTTTTGAGGCTTCAATATATTTCATATCGTTTTCCGTCAAATAACCATAAATTTTTAGAGAATTATCAGGGATATTGATAGAGGCACCTTTTCCAAATCGAATTTCAAAATCTTCAGGGGCTTTTTTTGGGGTTTTTATTTTAATTTTGTTTCCATCTATTATTTCTTCGATTATTAGATACCTTTCTCCTTCGTTAAAATACATTGCAGTCGGAAGTTTGACTTCAATTTCGTGATTTAAAGGGATTAGTTCCTTTGGGACTTTCACATTTTCAGTTATTCTTAATTCTCTGCATTTTAAATCAATCCATAGTTCTTTATCTTTTGTATTTTTTTTCAAAATTTCTATAATTTCCTGAGGAGACTGCGAAAAAGGTATTGCAGAATTAAATCTTAATCCTACTATTTTAGGATGACGAAGCACAGAATCAAGGTAATCAGCAAATGGATGTATAGTTACATATATACTCAATTTAAGCCCTCATTTCAGATTTTATAGACTTCTTTATTCTTATATAGCAACTTATTATGGTATTTTTTTTGAGATATTTAAACTTGATTTTTTAGATGTTTTTAAATTGTTCAAGTCAAAAAAATTTCGATTTAACATATAATATTATGATAACATCACCATATTCTTCCGATTTATAGCATAATTCGTTTCCAAGTGTCATTAAAAGTATATACTCGATAATATCGGGGTGAAAATATAATGGCACAAGCAAAAGTCGCTGCAAAAATTGCCTTTGTTGGCTTACCGAGGGTTGGCAAATCTACACTATTAAAAATGGTTCAAGGATGTAAACCACCTTTAGATTATAAGCCCACGATTGGTTTAGACATTGGTTCAACAAGACTTTGTGAAAATGTAAATGGGGTTATCTGGGACATAGGTGGGCAAAAAAACTTTCAACCGTTATGGGATTCTTTTCTTAGAGGGGCAAATTTAATTGTGACAGTTACAGATTCCACACCAAAAAATGTCCTACAAACAAAGCAAATGGTAAATATGCTTGCAAGGAAACAAAATACCAGAATTATTGCAATTGCAAATAAGCAAGATATGGATGGACACATGTCAGCGGAACGTGTTGAAAATCTTTTGCAAGTCCCTACTTATCCTATGGTCGCAATAGAGGAGAAGAATAAGGATAATTTACATATGATTATTATTGATGAATTAATTAAAGCGACCGAACCTGAAGAAGGAGATGCAGATGGAAATTAAACAAGATGATATACAATCAATTGCTGTCATCGGATTTGACGAAATTACAGGACCGATCTTAAAGTGGAAAAAAGATTTTACTAATACAAATGTTCAAGTGGAGCACTTTTTAACCAGTTTTTACATAATGTTTAATAACGGATCGAGTTTTCTACCTAAAGCAATACAATATGAAAATTTTTCGGTGATTACACTCTTTAAAGAAATGGATTTAACCTGTTTCTTTTTAAAAAATAAAGATTTACTAGATGCCACAAATCTAAAGGAATTAGAAAAGCATTATATACCAAAACTTAAAAAAGAAGTCAAAGAAAAAACAATAAAAGAGGAAATGGCAGGATTACTCGAAAGTAAACAAATGACTGTTAAAGAAATTAGAAAGCATTTTAAATTTAATGCAAATACTATTCGAAAATATCTCAGAGCCCTTGAAGAAGAAGGTAAAGCTAAACGAAAAGGTACAGAAGGAAGAGCCATAATCTGGGGTGCTTCTTAAAAATATTTTTAATATTTTATTTTTTTAATTCTTTTTTTTAAAAAATTAATCCATATTTATATTCTTTATTTCTAATCGGTTCATTTTATTGAGGATAATGCATTAATTTAATAACTAATTGCATATATCTAAAAACTTTAAAAATATTAATGATATGTTTTAGTAAGAACATGAATTAAATTAATAGATTTGTAGGGATAATATTGCCAGAAGAAATATTACATATTATCGAGAAACATGGATATTTTAGC
>JABXJV010000097.1 GCA_013375355.1 Candidatus Helarchaeota archaeon | reverse complement strand
CAGAATTGCTAACTTTTTGAAAGGTCTCAATATTTGCTTTTGTTGCTTGTTCTTCTGGAGTTAATTCTTCTCCTTCCTTCTTTGGTTTAACCTTTTCTAAAATATTAGAGGCTATCTTAGAGACTCCCAATATTACATTTAGAGCTTTTTGGGCCGGTACACTTCCTGCGATAGCACCTTTTAAGTGAAATAAAGGATCAGAAAGAGGTTTCGGTTCTGTATGTCCATAACAACCATATTTTCCTTCTTCTTCAAAAATTCTAACATGTAACCGTCTTTTAAGACCTAAACTGTAAGTAAAACTCCTAACTGCCCCTCTTAAAAAGTGAGTTTCTTGAATAAATCCTTTCTTTAAAAATTTATTAGTAATTTTTTCAATATCGCCAATAAACACGATACAAGGTTTTCTTTCTTCTTCCGATTCTTTTTCCAAAATAATCCACTGTAATCAATATTTAAAATTTCATACTAATATGCTAATTCTATTTTTAAAAATATATCTAACGAGACTGTTATTCTAGAACATTAAAAAATACAAAGATTTATTGTATTTATCTGAAAAATTATTGGAAGTTTACTTTCGTTGTTTTCTCCTTTTTGAACGCATTTTTCTTTTTCGTTTTTTCTTCCATTTCGCTCGCATAAAAAAACCAGCGTAATAAGCGCCTTTAATTTATTTCTTAAATTATAATTATTTTTCGAATTTATCAATTTTATTCTTTATATTCTACAATAAATTTTCAAAGCTGACAAAATTTTTTAATGCAAACAAGAGTGAAAAACAGCTTATTTTTCTCATAGAGGAGGCATTAATTTTAATTAAAATAAAAAATAAGAACAAAATCAGTGTTATATAATAAATTTTTGTAGATTCTTGATAATAATAATGGATTTATAGATGATTTCTTAATATGTTTTCAATTTTGGTTAATTTCTATAAAAAGTTGTATTTTAAGCATTTTTGAAATTTATAATATTATTGACATATTATTACAAAATTCCCTAAATTTATTATCATGTATTGAAAATTTTTGAATAAATCATAATATTTATTACGAATTTCTTATTCAATTATTTAGTTGTAACTTAATCATTGGAGCGATAATCCAAAAAGACTCTTATAAAAATTAAATATAGCTAAAAAATGAGAAAACGGGGCGTTAAAAAGAATGACTAACACTATAATAAGAAATCAAGGAAATAAAAAGGGGAAGGAAGAATTATTAAACGATATCATTGATGATTTAATGGATGTTTGTGATAGTATACTGGCTACAATTATTGCCGACTGGGAGGGGCTCTCGTTTGCTAGTAAACTACCGTTAGATGTTAATGATGAAATGATCTCAGCAACTACTCTATTTACATTAGAAGGTGCAGAGGCAACACGAAAAGAACTTGAAAAATCACTTCTAGGCAAAAATATTTCATATCTCATAATGATGACTGATACTCAGCTAGGTCCTGCCTATATGATAGTATTTCCAATTGAAACCTTGGGATATATTGCTTGTGTTTCTAAAAAAAGAGAAGACATGGGAATAATTATTCAAAACATGAAAACTGCATCAAAAAAAGTGAAGGACATACTTTTTGGCATATCAAGCGAAAAAAGTGAACAAATTGAACCAAGCTCTCCTAAACAATTAAATGAAACTAAAGAAGATTATATTAAACAAATAGCGGGCGAAAAATACGATAATCTGCTGAAAAAATTAAAAACTTTAAAAGACATGGCGGAAGAAAGTAAATATTAGTTATAAAATTAAAAATTTTAATTCTTTATCCCCTCTACTTTTTATTATAGGATTAGTCCGATAATATTTTATACTTATTTTGAAGATTTTATTTAAAATTTGAATCTATTTTTTTGATAGAAATGAAAATTAAAATTAAAGAAAGAGATCAGGATCGGTTAATATCGTCTTTAAGAATTCATTGGGATTCAAAAACAAACCAGTATGTAGGTGACATGATTAATTTTTTGGATGAAATTTTCATGCAATCTGGTTTTAGTGTAATATGTTATCATTTTGACGGTTTGGGTTGTCCACTTTCTATTATGAAAAATAAAAAATATGATAAAAAAGATGATGAAACAATTAAAATTACAGAACTAGAAATCGAAGATATAATTGATGAACAGTTAGCTATTGAAAAAGAGGACGGAAGTCTTACAAATATTTGGTATGGAAAATATTCACATGATAGTGATTTAATAAAATACATAAAACAAAGATACAAATATTATTTTAAATTGGGGTCAGAAGAGTTAGAGCAATCTTAAATATATGTTTATCCTATATAATTTTATATGTCTGAAGATGAAGAAAAAAATTCTGACAAAGACGATGATTTACTCTCCATGGTAGATTCATTATTAGATTCAACAGAAGAGGAGACTCCAAAACCTGAAATAAAAAAAGAATCGCAAGGAACCCCAAAAAAGACAAAAGTTGTTCCAGTGATTGTGCGGCCTCCTAAGAAAATAAAGCCAAAACCAATTAAAATTCAACCCAAAGACCATATCGAACCTGTTATAGAGTCCATCAAACCAAAACAACCAGAATCGATCAATTCAAAACTGGAAATCCCTCAAAAAGAAGAAACAACTCCAGTTTTGTCTTTGGATGAACTAGCTGATACAGTTCTAGAAGAATTGGATGCCGAACTAACCACTCCAGAAGTAAAAAGTTCATATCAAGATAAAGTTAAAATAGATTACAAAGTTAAGACAAGTATACCAAGTTATGAAATTGAGGAACCCAAAAAAACCATTCCATCCTCTTATAAGATTAAATTCGGAACTGCTAAAAAATTAAAATCAATTAATTTAGATAGAGATATTTATGTAACATGTCCTAAATGTAAACATTATTTTGAATCTCTCGAAACCCTTGACATTATTTGTCCAAAGTGTCGCTCTGAATTTTCAATATAATTTTAATCTAAAAATGCCACCACTCTTACCCATCCTGCAGTTGCACCTTTAATAGGGATCGGAAATGCGGCCACTTTAAAACCAAAAGGTGGTAACTTTTCCAAATTTGCCAATTTCTCAATATGTAAATATTCTATATCTCGTCCTGTAAAATGATTTGGCCATAAATGGGAATTATCTTTCGTTTCTTTATATTTGTTAAACATAAGATCAAAGGGTAAATCAAATCCATATGCATCTGTTCCAACTATTTTTATTCCAAACTTTAAAATCCATTCTAATGCTTCTCTAGTTATTGCTGGATGGGCGGAGAAATATCTCGATTTTCTATATAGTTTATCCCTGCCTGTTCTAATAAAAACTATATCTCCTTTTTTTAATTTATATTCGATCCGTTCCAATTCCTTTTTAACGTCATCCAAGGTAATTTCAGTACGGTCTTTTTTCCAGGAGAAGTCTAAAACTACTCCATCTCCATAACACCAATCAAGTGGTATTTGTTCAATTGTTTTAGCGGGTTTTCCTTCTGATAAATCTCCAAAATGAAAAGGTGCATCTAAATGAGTTCCGCAATGAGTAATCAAAGTAATTTCTTCATGAGCTAAAGCTTTACTTTCTGGAAATGCAGTTGGTCCATCAAAACCACCCATTGCTCCATAATTTTTTGCCGAAGATTTATGATCATGTAATGTAATTTTTGCTGGAAAAGGCTCGGATTTAGAGTTATGCTCAATTATTACTGTTAAATCAACTAATTTCATTATTTTATCTCCATTATTCTAATAAAATTCCAATTATAAATAAATTAAAATATTTGTAAGTTATTGAAATTAAAATTATTTAAATAATTAAGTCATAAGATACTATGAATAGAGGGTGAATCTCCAATGGTAATTGAAACAGTTTTAATTCCTTTCGGATCTTTCGTGATGAAGAAGATTGGTTCTAAAATTTGGAAGAAGATAAAGGATTGGTGGAAAAATAGAAAAAGAAAAAAAGTAAGTGAGATTCTACAAGGTAAACTTGAAACAAAATATCCAAGAATTGATGGAGTTGGAAATCCATGGTGTGCATATAATGCACAATCATATTATAAGAGTTTTGTAGGTGAGTCTATAGATGCCAGAATTGAATACGCTCTAGATAAAACTAGTGCAACTTTGTTATTACCTATTCAAAATTTGCAATCTCTGCCCGATGTTAAACAATCTGCAGGTGTACTATCCGTGGGTATTCCTTATCGATCTGAAGTTGATTTGGAATTGGGTGAGAATTTTTTAACTGATAATAAAGGTGTAATGCAACTCAATTTTGGGGTACCAACTGAAATATTAAAAGAAGAAGTGGATTATACTACTAAAATGTTAACAATACCATTAAAATTTAGAGCACCAGTAGAAAAAGCAAAAGTTTTATTTATAAGACCCCCTAAACCAGTTCCAAGCAAATCAAAAAAAGTAGATATTCCATTCGGAAGAAAAGTAGATGCAGAAATTCCTATTCTTTAGAAATTAATCTTTTTTACTATTCCTTTTTTAGTTAAGTATATTGGATATCTAATCTTCCTGTATCTGGATTTTTTGAAATAAATAATGTAAATTCCTCTTTGCATTTAGGACAATAAACAGGCTGTCTATAATCAAATTTACCTTCTAAGACTTGAGTTGGAACATGAAATTTATTAAAAAAATAATGACATTGAGGACAATTAATTGGGAACTTAGATTTTTTAACCTCCTTCTCCTCTTCCTTGAATATAATAGAATCTCCTTTAATCCTTCCACTTATTTCTTCCTTATGTAAAAGATCTTCAATTAATCTATGAACGTCATCTTTTTTTAATTCAGTTTTTGAAGAAATGAAACCAAATGATACATTATCATAAATTGATGAGATTTTTTTAATATATATCGCCGCATCTTCCTTTAACTTTTGATATTCTTCTTCAGATTTTGCTATTTTTTCTTCTTTTTTCCTTTTAAATTCTTCTCCTATAATAGCTTTTATGAAAGATAGACATGCTAATATCATATTAATTACTGTAAGTCCAAATATAATTGGGATGTTTGCTAAAGTTACATTAAAAGGTGGAACCATCATAAAATAATAAGAAACAATTATATGTAGTGGAGCATCAAAGATTAAACATATGGCTAAAATACCGTTTAACATAATAACTGCCAACTCAAAGGCTTGTGCTGCTAAAGTAAGCCAAAATAATAGAGATACCCAACCGGAAAATCCAATAATAAGTCCAAGAATTAATATTTTCTTATCTATTTTAAAAGCACCATAATAAAGTAATAAACCTGAAAAAATGCCTAGAAATACTAAAAGACCAAATACCAAAGTGTCCATCGTAGAAACTCCAAGTATACCTCTAGGCACTGATAGAGAACCAATTGAAACTATTATTATTCCAATTCCAACAATAAAAGATGTAGCATTTCTCATAAAAATCACGCGTTAATTATCAAATTTATAAGAATATCCAATATTTAATTTGAAATTATCACCCTTTAGGTTTCTAATTCAATTTTAATTATCTAATATTATTTATTAATTTTTAGGTAGTTTATGATTTCAAAATAGAATTATTTTATAAACCCTTGAATTTGTCGTTTTATAATAGAATCAATTTTATTCATTTCTAAATAAATTTTTTAAGGAATCTCTTTATTAATACTAATAGTAGGTGATTCAAATTTCAATTGAAGAAAAAATTAATGAGTACATCAACCGCAATAGAGGAAAAAAAACTAAGAAGTCAGTTATTGAACCCATAAACGAAAATATTTCAGTACCAAGTGGATATACTGGAAAGATGTTCAAAGAATTAAAAGATGTTGGTTTTAGTGTAAAACCTTTCAAATTCCAAGATGCAAAATTTCAAGAATCAAAATTACCACAAGGCGGAATATCTTTGAAGAATTTGATTGAAACTTTGAGCCAAATCACCGATCCTGAAACTATGGCAGAATATGAAAATATGAGAAGATTGCAAAATCCACTATTATTTGGTAAAATGAGGTGGATAATTCTAGCATTCTTGCTTTTTATGATGATAAGTTTGTTAATTGCTTGGATTTAACTATTTTAAACTTCAACTATATCGGTGTTTTTTTAATTTCTTGTATGCTTATAATAGCATCAATAGCAATCATTGCATCATCCTCAGATTTTGTCTTACTATATCTTTTTCTTGCTAATTCATGGACATTAAAAATAGCATTTTGAAAAGAACAAATATCATCTAAAGAAAATCCAGAATTCGTTCTCGGTACAACTGTGAAAGTAACATCATTTAGTTTAAATTGCTTTTGATTCTCTGTGTTCGCTTTCGCAATTTTTTTAAATAAACTCAATTAGATCTCCATCTACTATCTTTAATAAGGAGATCAGATTGAAATCATTAAAGAACGAGTAAAATCCAGAAAATATTGGGATAATACGCAGATAAAGTTGTGAGAATATCTACTTAAATAACAAAGAAATTATGAAGAAGAATAGAGAACTGTTATTTAAAGGATTTATTTTAAAATTTTAAATTTCATTACTTATAAATAAAAACATAAAAAAAAATATGTTCACATTGAGAGTATTAATAACAAATGCAATTAGCTTAAATCCTTTGCTTCCGCAACTTATCGTATGAGTATTAACTCCAATTTAGATTCAGAAACAAAAGAAAATAAAAATAAGATAGTAGATCAATCTCTAACTAAGTGTCCGGAATGTGGGTGCGAGGAAATTATTAGAGATTATATTCAAGCCGAACTTATATGTAGTAATTGCGGTTTAGTAATTTCAGAACATTTGATAGAGTTTAAAACCAGGAGAGCCTTTTCTCCTGAAGAGAGAAAAGAAAGGGAACATACAGGATCCCCGTTATCAAATATCCTTCCCGATTATGGACTCTCAACTTGTATTGATAAAAAAAATCCACAAGGTGCAAGTTCTAAGAAAATTCAAAAATTCAATCGTATTCGAAAGTGGAACACACGAATGGACTGGCATCATCGAAATTTATCCATAGCTACTAATGAAATAAGACGAATTTGCTCTCATTTAGAGCTACCTTCCCGAGTTTCAAACAGAGCTGCTACTTTATACAGAAAAGTCTACAAAAAGAACTTATTAAAAGGACGAAGCATTAAATCAATGGTTTGTGCGTGTGTATATATCGCTTGTAGAGAACACAAAATACCCAGGACTCTAACTGAGGTTTGTGGTCTTTCTACTGAAAATAAAAAAACTATAAGAAGATGTTACAAAATTATCTTACAAAATTTGAAGATAAAAGTCCCTATCCTGAAAGCAAAAGAATTAGTTGCAAAAATGGCAAGTAGTCTCAATATTTCAAAAGATATAGAGAATAGAGCATTAGAAATCATTCAAATTGCGACTAAGAATCGTAACCTCACGGGAAAAGATCCAAAAGGTATTGCTGCAGCTGCAATCTATTTAGCTGCATTAGAAATGAATAATAGAAGATCACAAAGTGAAGTCTCTAAAGTAGCAGAAATCACTGAAGTTACATTAAGAAACCGTTATAAAGAGCTATTACAAATCGTAAGTGAGGATGTTTAAGAACATCCGCCACAACTTTTTATTTTTTATTAATTTCTCTTTTTTTTTAATTAATTGGTTTGTATAATTAAATAATATTTGTCCCCAAACAGTCTAAAAAAAAAGGAAGTTAATTTTATAGGCTGGATATTACCAAGGGAAATTATTAATTGAACCGCGAAATTTTATGTAAAACTGCGCTTAACAGAATTTTTGACTGGTCTTTGTTATTTTAAATGTTTTTAAGAATATAGACCAAGGATTCATAGGAAATTTATATTTCTTTGCAATTTTTCGACTCTCTAAAAAATTAAGCGCTGTGAAAATAATTGAAATTAATGAATCCCAGATTATCCCAGAAATTATGAATTTTGAATCGTTTTATTTTGGAAACTGATTATTTACCAGATTACCGACATTATTTTTTCCAATTACCTAAATTAACTTCCTAATTAAACATACGAAGACAATAATTTAAACTTTTATTGTTTTTTATCGAATATTTTTTTTCTTCTTCATGTAAAATTTTAAATCAAAAAGAATAAATGAATTTTCTATTTCTTATAATTTAATTTAATTCAGAATATTCTGATGTATATTCAATAATAATTTTTAAGAATAATAGGAAATGGAATAAAAATGAGTAGTAATTCGGATATAGAAACAAAAACTGAAATTTTTAGTCAATTTATAGTATATACACTTTTTGCTATTGTAACTACTATTATAAATCTGGGCGGACAAGTCCTTTTTACTAATATTTTACTATTAGATTATGTTGTAAGTGCCGTTATTGCTTTAGCAATTGGTTACTCAGTAAAGTTTTTTTTAGATTGTTTCATCACTTTTAAAAACCAACGAAGAGAGGAAGTTGATCTTCGAAAGCATTATTTAGTTTACATGATGACAGCTGTGATATTTTATTTGCTAAATGTAGTAATTCAAATTTTTATTGCTACTCCAATTGTGAAGAGTCTATTTTTAGATCCTTTAACAGAATTGATTATCGCTGTAGGTCTATCCCCAGAGCCTGTTCTTGTAACTCTGCTCTCTGCAACAGCTGCTGTTGCAGTTGTATTTTTAATCAAATTTCCATTTGATAAATATATAATTTTTAAATTATTGCCTGAAAAAATGGGTAAATAAGGATAAATCATTCTTCAGATTTCAAGGAGATATAATAATAATCCCCAGCTCTTTTTTGTTTTCTATCTAATTCGGAATTCAATTTATTCACTCTTGGTCTACCCGTTCGTGGGTCACGACGAAATGTGATGTTCACATTTTTTAAGAATAAATTCATTCCACTTTTTAGATCGATAGGGGGAGTGGAAAAACCTTTTTTACCAGATTCTCCTGAAAACACAATTAAGGAATCACTTAGAAAATCAACGGCCAAAATATCGTGTTCAACTATAAAAGCGGCCGCTTTTTTATTTTCTATAAATCTTTTTATTGTTTTTGTTATAGTTAATCGTGCATAGCTATCTAGGTAAGCAGAAGGTTCATCAAATAAATAAAGATCTGCTTCTTTGGAAAGAGTATTAGCAATTGCAAGTTTTTGAAGTTCTCCTCCAGATAACTCTTTAATATACCTTTCTTCTAATTCAGTTAAATTAAAAGGTTTTAAAATTTGAGATTTATAAATAGATGTATCATAATTTTTACCTGCCGATTCTCTTAAAAGCATTTCGACAGTTCCATCAAATTCTATATCTAGATATTGTGGTTTGATTGCAATTTTAAGTTCATTTTCTAAAGGGTCACCTACATCAGGGGTTAATTCATTGCCCAATAATTTAATAAATGTGGATTTCCCTAATCCATTTTTCCCAACTATCCCTACAATTTCCCCTTTGTGAATAACTCCCTCATTAATTTTAAGGTAGAAATCTCCTAATTGTATTTCCATTTTATTATAATTTGTTATTACTTCTGTACTCTCCCATCCTCCTAAACCTAGTGGATTTAAATGAAATCTTATAGGTTCTGTTCGAAACCGTATATTTTCATCTGGTAAAAAGCCATCTAAATAAAGGTTTATACCCTCTCTAACACCATGAATATGGGAAACAATTCCATAAACTCCTGGTTGCCCATATAAAATATGGACATAATCGCTAAGATAATCGCAAATTATTAAATCGTGTTCAACTATAATGACTGTTTTCCCTAATGTTGCTAATTGATGAAGGACCTTAGTAACTTCTAACCTCTCTTTAATATCCAAAAAACTTGAAGGTTCATCAAAAAAATATACGTCCGCATCACGTGCTATAACTGCCGCGATTGCAGTTCTCTGCAATTCCCCACCTGATAATACCTTTAAGTCTCTATCCCAAAATTCTTTCAAATTCAGGGATTCTTTTAATTCATTAATTATTCCCCGTTCATTAACCTTTTCTAAAAGATCTGATAAAACACCTTTTGTAATATCTGGTATTTTTGTTACATATTGGGGTTTATGGACTAGTTTAATTTGATTTTCAGATAATTTTTTAAAATAATTTTGGAGTTCTGAACCACGAAAATTACGAATAATTTCATTCCATTCCGGTGGTTCTTCAGGATGACCCAAATTTGGTTGGGTTTCTCCTGCTAGAATTTTTATTGCTGTAGTTTTTCCAGAACCATTAGGTCCTATTAAACCTATTATTTTTCCAGGCTTAACTACAGGAAGACGGAAAAGCACAAAGCCTCCCAAATCAAATCTATGAACAAAATCGCTCTTTAATTCCTCTGCAATATTTGCTATTCTAATTGCGCTAAAAGGACATTTTTTAATACATATTCCACAGCCAGTACACACGTTTTCAATAATTCTTGCTTTATTAACATCCTCGTCTAAAATAATTGCTTCTGCACCAGAACGCACTAGGGGGCAATACCGAATACAAGGAACTTTATGTGTGGGGGGAGCACATTTCTCGGGTCTACAACGATCTGGATCAACTACGCCTACTCTCAATTATTAGCACCATAAGAAGTAAAAAAAATATTAAAATAAGATATAAACTTTATAAAAAGGGTGAGAGAAATTGTCAGAACTCATAAAGATACCATCACCAATCAGGTTGCTCCAAGTCGTCATTCATTTCTCTCATATAATGATTTCAAATTCAACTTATTAAATGTATTGAATTCTATAAATAAATAGAAAAGATAAAAATAAGTAATATTATTAAAAGTAGAAGATTAAGAGCCTTTTACATTCATAATTCTCTTTTTATTAAGAATTGTCCAATATTCGGCAGTTGCACCTTCAACAAGTTTACTTTTGAGTTGTTCATCAGTCGGCAAATCAAGTTCAAACGTTTCATAGGTATTATTGTCCA
This sequence comes from Candidatus Helarchaeota archaeon, assembly GCA_013375355.1. The sequence goes on along the minus strand of JABXJV010000097.1, from coordinate 2,517 downwards.
TAAGTTGAACAGAATCGGGTGTTATAGATGTAATTATTCCTGTGCTTTTATCAATAATTGGGACTTCAACATTTGTATGGGAAGGAAAAGTAAGACTTCTTTTATTGCCATCAAATAAGCCTATACATACAATACGAACTTTTGCATGTCCATGCTTACCTGATTTCGAAACATCTACTGATACAATTCTACAAGGTTCATCCTTCACTAATACATATCTATTTACTTTTAATGATCCGGCTGATTGTTGTTTTTTTGACATGTTAATCCTTCTTTTAACTTTGTTTTATTAATATTCCCTACACTTTTTAAAATGTTTTTTATTTAAAATACAGTAATAATTTAAAGACTTTGTTTGCATAAAAAATTTGAAGACACTTCAGAACGATAAGGGTATTCTCGCCATGGAAATAGATGAATTGAAAAAAATAATAATAAAAAATGAAGAAATTTACAAAGAATTAGATAAAAAATTCCAGATAATTTTAATAGAGGACAAAATTAACCAAGTTTTCCAAATTAGTAACACAAACAATATCATATATGCAAAGGTAAGTAGGCGAGGTTGGAGTAAATATGAATGGAATTCTTTAAAATCTTTACATAAAAAAGGATATTATGTTCCAAAACCAATTCATTACATACCCCTCGATACTCCTATTTCCACAGGCTGGTCATTCGGAAATTTAATACAAGAAAATGGAATTATTTTCTATTATCCTATAACGGGAAAAAGTTTAATGAAAAGTTATAGTTTGGATAAATTAATTTCAGTACTAAATCTATTGTATAAATTTCATAAAGAAAATATCAAGACAAGTAGTCCTATTAAGGAATATCAAGAATTTGAGGTCAAACGTGGATTAAAATATCTAAAAGACCTTAAAATGAGCAATAACATAAAATTAGTGAGAACCATAAAAAATTACGAAAAATTACGAATAGATTTTGGCTTAATCCACGGGGATGCTCGTCCAGAACATTTCATTTTTCATAACAATAAAATTGGAATGATCGATTTAGAAGGAACATGCATTGGAGATCCTTTTAAGGATTTTGCCATCTTATTAGCTGAACTCTATTTCTATGGCTATGAAATAAATCTTACAGATTATTCAATGATCAATAAATTATTTGGTCGTGAGCTAGCTGATAATGAGGTTCTACGATTAAATTTCTTTTTAATTAGAAGAATTTTAGTAAAAATGAAATATAGTAAATTAGTAAGAAGCAAAGAAGATATTATAAAAACACTTAAAGCCCTTTGCGATTATGGAAATAAATTATTAGATAAGGAAGAACAAAAAGTTCTAATATTGGATACTTCTGCTTTTTTAGGAGGTTATAATCCTAATATTATTACTATTAAACAGCAAACAATACCCGAAGTTTTTGATGAAGTGAAAACCCCATCTGTTAAATCTATATTAGATTTTTCAGTAGAAACTGGAAAACTTCAGCTATACTCACCATCATCTCAATTTATCAAGGAAGTTAAGAACATAAGTGAAAAATCTGGAGACAGTTTTGTCCTCTCGGAAGTTGATATAAAGATTTTAGCTCTAGCATTAGAAGTTCAAAGAAAAAAAGGGTTTATTCCAACTCTTATTACTGATGATTATGCAATGCAAAATATTGCTGGAAAATTAAACATTAAATTTAAACCTATACTCGAAAAAGAAATATCGGACTTAATTAAATGGAAAATATATTGTCCAGGTTGTAAAGAATCATTTAATAATATTCCTAAAACAAAAATTTGCCCCAATTGTGGAACAAATTTGAAAAGATTCTCATCTAAAAAAACAAAAATATAGTTTTAACTTAATATTTTATCCTAAGTATTACCTCCTTTTTTATGAATGTCAGTAATATTGATTAACATAAATTTTTAAAAAATTTGAAATTTTAAGTGAAAAATATACATCATTAACGATTTTTTAAGTTCTAAAAGTCTAAATCCTATTACTACAAATATTATATTAGAGAATAAGAATAGGTGTTTAATATATTAGTTAAAATTGAATGTAAAAAATGCGGAAATGGATTTCATGCAAGTTTGGAACAATTAGAAAACTATTTTTATTGTCCAATTTGTGAATGTCTGGGAAACATCAATCAACTATTTAAAATTATATCTGTTGAAGCTTGAATTATTTTTTTTACACATTTGTTTTGTAATAATTTCTTTCATTTTCAAATTTGATGATTTAATTTTTATATCATTAATTTCAAATTCTTTTATATGGGAATTACAAATCTCGGGAAGATAATTAAATCAGAACAAATTCAAATGAAAGACTTGTATAAGAAAAGAATAGCGATAGATGCAAATAATATTTTATATCAATTTCTTGCCAGAATACGTCAACCAGATGGAACTCCACTAAAAGATTCTCAGGATAGGATTACTTCCCATCTATCTGGTCTTTTTTTTAGGACGATTAATTTATTAGAAAATTCAGTTGAACCAGTTTATGTTTATGATGGCAAGCCTACATCTCTAAAGATGAAAGT
>JABXJV010000012.1 GCA_013375355.1 Candidatus Helarchaeota archaeon | reverse complement strand
TTTCAATTTAAATAGTTTTTCTTTCAAATAATCAAATTTTATTTTAGGGTCTTTAAAATCCAATGAATAAAGTTTTTCCTTTGGTATATCAATATCAAGGCAGAATAAATTACAGTTACTATCTTTTGTCAAAACATAAATACCAAATGTAGCAAGTCCATTTAAATGTCTATCTAAATAATATTCTGATATATTTTTATTTATTGGGCTGTAAAAATCCGGACCCTGAAAAGCAAAATAATCCTCACGTCCTCGGAAAAATTCTAAAAATATTTCCTTATCAACATCTGATACTTTCATACAAAACTATTATATTCTTCTAGAAAAATTATATGTAACTTTGAACAAATATTACAAAATTCATAATATTAAAAGGATTCTTATAAACTCATTATCCCAAAAATGATTTGAAATTTAGGGACACTATACTTATTTATTTTTATTTTTGGGTTTTCTTCCCCGTTTTTTTGGTGAAAGCATGAGTCCAAGGAACCGTTCGAGATTTGACACAAATTGTTCACTGCAAATTTTAAATATCAAATGCTATATTAAATCCAAATGTCAAAATCCAAATGACAAATCAAATCCAAAGTCCAAATGTCAAAAATTAAAATGATATAATTTCTTCATCAGAGAGTTTTTAATAGGAATTCCGATGTGAGTATGTGATGCCGGGGATTTTCTGTAATCGTATTATATTAAAATGTATAATTTTTTAGCCGTATTGTCAAGATATAGGTGTTGTGTCGGCGGATTTAACAAATTCAAATTTAACAAAAGATGGATTCATTTATTGGTTTTGTTTTCCCATAACTCGATTGGCTGGTAGTCTCCAGCATGGTTTGCACCAATTATGTCCATATCTCCATCATTTTCAATATCAGCGATTCGAGTGTAATGGGAGCCTTTAGTAGATAATATCTGCTTCTTCCATGATATTCCATTTCCCAAATTTATATAGATGGTTACTTCATCCGGATCGTTCCCCTGATGCATCTCCGCGGTTACAACATCAATTCTGCCATCTCCGTTCATATCAGCAGTGTCTAAAGAATGAATTACACATTCTACGGATTCTTCAATGATATGTTCAGTCCAATCCGCATTTTTTGG
>JABXJV010000096.1 GCA_013375355.1 Candidatus Helarchaeota archaeon | reverse complement strand
CAAAAATTTTTTTCACAATTATCACATTTTATAAGAGGTCCCGAAGAACCGCAAATATCACAAGCCATAATAGCCACCTTTATAAGAACTTAAATTCACGCGTGACAATATTAAATTTATTGTCAAAGTTATAATAGTTTACAAATTATAAGATAATTCTTTATTGAATTCTTACTAAACAAATTTAACTAATCTAAATTAAAAACATAAATGACAACTATAGTTAATACTTATTCTGACATAATTAATAGGAATAAATTTGAAATGGAATCATTTATTGTTCGAATGTTATTAAATTGTAGCCCAAAAAGAATAGCAAAAACGGTTCTACTTCCTGCTGGAGATTTAGCTCAAAAAAGAATAAATTCAAAGCTTGATGAAGTTAAAAAATGTGGTAGAACTTATCGTGGGAAGATTGGTAAGTTAAAAGTATCGGTCGTAAATTCTGGGATTGGTGCTCCACTTGTAGCAACGATTCTTGAAGCTTTAATTAGAGCTGATGTTCAAAGGATAATACGGTTAGATTTTTGTGGAGGTATATCTGAAGATATTGAAATTGGAGATGTTGTCATTTCCCCTTCAGCAATTCGTGGAGATGGTACAACTCCTCATTATTTACCAGACTCTAAAGATTTGAAAATTGATGGAGATATTGATTTAACAAATTTTTTAGTAGAACAATTTAAACAAGCTAAAATTCCCCTCCATGTTGGTCCAGTTTATTCTCATGATGCTATTTTTAAAGAACCAGAAAGTCTAATTCAAAAAATAAAAGGTTTAGGAGCTATAGCAATCGATATGGAGACCTCTATACTTTTTACTCTAGGTTTTCTGAATAAAATATCCACGACTTCAATCATGGTAGTTAGTGATCATCCAGCCAAAAACCAAAGACTTTTTGAAATGAAAACATTATCTCCGGTCATTTTTAAGAATTTAGACAAATCTATTGATATTGTTTTTAATGGTTTGATTAGATTTGAAGAGTTTGAAATAAATGAATGATATATACGATTATTCTGGCATACCTGAATTCACAAGAAGATGGTATCTTACTGAAGCTAAAGACCATTGGATTGATTTGGTAGTAGTTGAGTCCGGATTGAATTATATCGGTACTGATTGGAGTGTTCAAAGTGGTGGGGGTTATATGGCAGGATTTCAGTCCTTTGACGAATTCTTTAAAAATGGGCCAATTAACGACATGCCTGAGGAAATTATTAACGAATTAAAGGAACATCTAATAAAATATCGACGCAAAGGCGGAACGGGATTGCTTTTAACCCATAAAAATGAACTATCAGAATTAGTATTATGGAGGGCGTTTGTCCACCTTGATGATAACCCTGTAAAAATTATTTCAATTTCTGAAATGGGCAATCAGCCGGAAGTCGTATTTTTTGACGGTGCTCTACCAGTAGGTGAACATAATATTGGTTTTACATTCATATTTAAGAAACATGATAAGCAGAAAGAAGATGATCCCTTGTGGAAAGTTCGAGCTGACTTTAATTTTACAATAGAATCAAATCTGAAAGAAAAAAAAGTAATACAAATTATAACTTCGAGGGATTCAAGAGGCGTTATAAAAACCCGCTGGACTGAAATCTGAAGAATAGAATGAATTAACGCCGTCTTGGATAATAATATTAATTAAAAAAATAAATAGGGATTAAAGATTATTTACTCATCACTTTATACGCAATATCCAGCACTTCATCCATAGATAAAGCCATTTTTCGAATTATATCATAATAATTTTTTATGAATTCTTCTTTTATCTTAGCTTTTTCCGCTTCACGTGTTTCTTGTATGTCTTTAACTTTCAGAGTAATTTCTCGTAGTTGTTCCTTATTTGGTTCTATACCATGAGGTTTTAACACTTCTTCAAGGACTACAGCAGTTCCCGAGAATTTTCCAAAAGCAAATTCACTCTTTCGACCTAATAAGTCATGTGGTATCATTTCATAAATGTGCGGATGTGCAAGGACTCCATGAGCATGAATTCCTGATTCATGTCTAAATGCATTCATTCCCACGATCGGTTTATTTACATGTATTGGTATTCCTGCATATCTTGAAACCATTTCACATAATTCCATTAGTTTATCGTATTTAATCCGCACTTTTATCCCGTAAATTGTTCTAAGTGCGACAACGATTTCCTCTATTGGGGTATTTCCACACCTTTCTCCTATACCT
>JABXJV010000095.1 GCA_013375355.1 Candidatus Helarchaeota archaeon | reverse complement strand
TCTAAAATCAAAAATGATGAAAAATGGAAATCTAGGAAGAAAACTTTTAAAGAAAAACTCCAAAATATCAACTAATTAAATTAAAAAATTTCAAAAGCTCTAAAAGTTCAAACATAGTTTTTTTTAAATTATTTCTTCACAAGTCTTTAAATCAAATCCTCCTTCTAGAAGAGGAAATAGTTTTTCAAAATTCTTTGGTAGATTTGCTGTGTGTTGATCTAATGCTGTTTTATCTTCATATTTTTCATAGAATATAATTTTTTGTTTATTTTTTCGTCCTTTTACAGTATGAGGAATGTATGCTTTACATCCTGATTCGGAACTTCTTACTTTTGGCACAATTTCTTTTATTATTTGTATCGCTTCTTCCATCTTTCCTTCTTTTATTGTTAAAGTAGCTACCAATGATACCATTTTATCAACTCCTTACCAGGTTGAATATTTAATAATTTATTATAATTTAGGAATTCCTATTAAACCTTTTAATTTATTAATGGATTCGAGGCAAACCACTTCAAAGTTAAAATTTTTATCTTTAATTTGAATTTCAGACGTGATTTTTATTTGTTCAACTGGTAAATATTTATAGGATTTACCTGTTTCGTCAATTTCACGAAGTAATATTCTTAAACCTTTCTCACTTATATAGTTCATTGTCTGATTTTCTAAATTTATTTCATGTATAAGATTTTTATTTTCATCAAGCCAAAGGAAATTCAATTTAATTTGTTTAGGTTTGTTCTTTCTATTATTTAGACTTTTTATTCCCTTAGAATTCAGATTTTTTTCATTACGTTTTAAAGGTCCTTCTATAACATCTCCAACAATAACTTTTCCTCCCCAAGAAGTTAATTTCATAACTCTTTCATATCTTGATCGACTAAATGCAGTTGAAGTAGTGACACATGCCTCCCAAATATCGTTTGATTCAACGTCATCAAGGTTAATTGAATCTTTTAAATTCAACATCTCAGAACAAATACCAATAAATGCTAACTTAGATTCAGGGGAGGGGGATCCTGTTTGATCCTCAAGCTTTAAATCGACTTTTAACCACTCATCTTTTATATTTTTATAAAATTTTTTGAATGTTTTTTCCTCTCCCTTGTCATTTAAATAATCTATCAATAATTCAATATCAGGTTTTTCACCCAAACGCCTTGCTCCTCCATAAATCTCTGGATGGTATGAAATAATGAAATTTCCCTGCCCATCAGTTTCTCCCCAAGGTAAAACATCATGAAAAATTAAATCTTTTTCTTCTAATTCAATAGTTAAATTTGAAGCTGGAGTTCCATCGCCCCATTCAACATGTCCAATTATTCCGCGATTTCTAGTCATAATTTTATTCCCTTCATATTTCAATTTGAATTATCACATATAATTTATTATTAAATAATATAAATATTCAAAGAATCTAAGAATAATTGTTTAAAGGAACTGCTTGAATTGAACTAACATTGCTTAAAAGCAGATGGACTCCTCATTCCTCGACCACTGATAAAATTAGCTTGATCATATCATTGTAATGTGGAGGACATTCTTTTACATACGGTATATCTTTTTCTTTTGCTAAATTTGTGGTACATACGCCAAAACAAAAAGTTTGCCCAGGAATTGCATGTTCTGGAAGTTCAGTAAAATCACTTCCAAAAATAAGATCAATTCGATTATAGTTTTTATTTAATTTTTCGAATTTTTCCCTAATCTCTTCCACAAACAGGATTTTACGAAACATGCGACTAATTGCCATGCTGCATTGTGTACAAACTCCATCGGATGAATGGACATACACATTTTGGACTTTCATATATGGGTCAGGTCCCTTAAATTTGGTTTTTATTTCATCTAATGGAATACCAACTGTAGAAAATTCGACCTTTGGGATATGTTTTATTTCATTTACATCAAATCCCATTATATTGCAACAAACATTATCAATTTCTATCAAGTCAGTTCCGGCAAGCAAAAGATCTAATTTTTTGGTTTTAGACTGGGGATTTAAAGTTGGTCCGTGCCCCTCAATTGCAAAAATTGCGGAAGTGATGATAAGATCTGGAATTGCTACCTTTGCTAATTCCAAAATTGAATCATGAAGATTACCATAAGCATTAGTGCGATGAAATTTCTGTTTATCTTTTAAAAGAAGCAATCCTTTTTGATTCTTCATGGCTAAAGTTACTGTAGCTTGGCTGTGAGTTTTCATAACCGGAATATTGATATATTCATGGGTTTCAATATATTTAGGGAGCTCAATTTCTCCATATTCCCAGGTTTTTGTTATTCTTTCTGTATTTTCTAAATTTTCGATCTCTATTCCGTACTTTTTCTCCAATTTAATATATCCAGATTCTTTTATCAAACGTTTAAAATGTTTTTCTTCGTTAAAAAATCCAGTCCCCTCTGCCACTACAATATCATTTATAGAGATATTTTTATTTATTAAATATTCAATTAGTGCATCAACGAGTTGAGGGGGGACAACAACTCCTGATTTAGCATTAATAGCATCGACAATATTAGGTTTAATAAATACCTTTTTCTTTTTAGGCTTATATTTAATCAATTCTAATAATTCGGGAACTTTGGAATCAACTTCTTTTAAACTAGACCTTATAATACCAACAGTCAAAATTTTCACCTTAAAGTCCTAATTTGGGTATAGAAAGTAATTAATTAATTTATTCACAATGTTCTAAACAAGATATAATAAAGTAATTTTTTAATTTTATCAAATCAGCTTTCCTAATTATAGTTTCCTAATCAAATTGAAATGTTTTAATAACTAAATCTATAATACTAATTTAATAATTTAAATGGACAATAGAAAAGATGGCTTTAGACATTATCGGATACCTGATTATTTTTGGGGGTGCATTTATTTATGGATTTACCGGTGCATTAACTCCTGGACCAGTTCTAACTGCTGTAATTTCAGAAACTCCAAAAAGACAACGAGGATATTTAGTAGGTCCTTTAATGATCGTAGGACATGCAATTTTGGAAGCTATTGTGATTTTAGCTGCCTTTTATGGATTGATAAATCTTATTAGAATTCCCATTGTTTATTTTATAATTTCTACAGTAGGTGGGAGCATTTTAATTTTCATGGCTGTACAGCTATTTTATGAAATGAAAAAAAAAGAAATATCTCTTTCATCAGAGATAGAAAAGAGTAAAAATAAAAAAAACTCAATTTTTAAATATTCACCTGTTATTCAAGGAATCATCCTGAGTATTTCGAACCCATTTTGGATCCTTTGGTGGGGAACGAGCGGATTTACTTATATGTTTTATTTATTTGAACGAGTTTCTTTATCTGGTATGCTGGAATTTCTATACTCTCTTGGCTTAATATCGATTCAATTTTCATGGGTAGTGACTTACTTTTTCGGTCATATTTCAAGCGACTTCGCTTGGTATTCCTTTGTTTCTATATCAATCTATAAAGGGAAAAAAGTTATTTCTGACAGAACTTATATTGTCATTTTAATATGCTGTGGAATCTTTTTTTCTTATCTTGGGGTGAAATTTATTTTATGTGCTTTCGTTCCCGAGTTAAAAAATATATTAATCATATAGAGACATATAAGCTTCTTCTACAATTGATTTTGAAAATTTAAATAGTGAAAAGGAAATATTGATTATTAATGAATTAATACAATTTTTGAGATTAAGATTTAACAATAATTACGAGGTTTGTTTAAATTGGAAATTTTTACTGGGGAACTCCCATTTATTGAATTAAAAAGAGAAGATATGTTAAAAGTTAAGTGGAGTCGGTCTATTCTCCCTATAATATATGGCTATATAATGCCCATGATTAAGGAGAAATGGGGTACAGAGAAAGGAATTGTAAAATTAAAGGAATTCGGGCATAGAGTTATGGAAGATTTACTTTTATATTGGACACCAAAAGGGAATACTATAAAGAAAATTTTACAAGACACTTATAAAACACATTTTTTCATTAAATTACATAAAATTAAGGAATTTAAAAAAGAGACACCGAGAAAATGGTTGGTTTATGATGATAACTGCATACTCTGCTGGGAAGGTGTAGAGGAAACTGAAATCCATTATTGTATAGCTCTCGGAGGAGCGATAGAATTTTTATTGAATAGTTTAAATCAAAGCGGATACAAAAATATTCCAAAGGTAGTGGTTAATACAATAGCCTCAAAGGCTCGTGGAGATAAATTATGTACCCATGAAATTATTGAAGTAATATAGGTGATTATATGGTTCCTGATAAATTAGGTTGGTTTAGACGAGTTTTATCTAAAGTCGGAAAAAAATTGTTATGGTGGAGACAACCAAAGTTAAGTGGTCTTATTTTTTCCTTGACATATTTAGAAGATGTAAAAATGTTAATGGATTTAACAGATGGGACTTTGGAGTCTGCATTAACAGAATTTCATAGGTTAGGTAAATTAGCAGGTCATGATATAACTTACGAATTCCTTGATATCGGAAAATATGTTTTTTCTAAAAGTTTAGAAGATATACCAACAATAATAGAAACCTCTTATTATGTCATGACGGGTCAAAAATTTTCTAGCTGTAAATACTATCCACCAGATGACCAGAATCCTCCAAGAGTCATCTTCACTCTAGATCGATGCATGTTTTGTGGTGGGCTTAAAGTTGATAAATCAATAGAAGTTAATAAAGAGACTACGGGAAGCCAGACATGGGGTTCGGTTATGGCAGGAGTTGTTGAAGCTGCTGTCGAAACAATTGAAGAATACGTAGGCAACGAATTAACGGTCCAAGTCAAGGAGACAAAATGCATTATGAAAGGAGATCAATACGCGGAATTTACAATATTTCTTCACCCAACGACATCTTAAGTCTAGATTACAAATATTTTTTTAATTCTAAAACAAAATAATATCATTTTTTATTTTAAAAATTAATAATTTCTGCCTAAATCTTCTATTTAATTATATATTCTATATCTTTTCGATATATGGATATTTTTTTATTAGAATTTGAACTACCCCTCCTTAAAAGGAGGGGATTCATAGTTCCTAATGCCCTATAAGAACGCTAGACACTATAGGATGGTTCTCCACCCGCAGAGTTAAACCATTATCTTGAGAATATTTATTGAGAATTTGGATACTTCCCACAACATCCCTGTCTTGTTTATAACCGCAGTTCTTACATTTAAAGGTGCGGTCATTCGGTTTAACTTTTTTTCCGCAAACAGGACAAGTTGAGGAAGTTCCTCGTTCATTAATTTGTGCGAATTCGATACCAAACTCTTCACACTTATTTTTTAACTTACATATAAGAAGATCAAACGACCAGAAGTTTTGTATCATCGTATTGAGCTTCTTTTTATTCTTGAAATAGGTGGGAAGTTCTGCATCTCGGATGTGGGATAAATCCCCCACAACATACCTAGAAACTTGATTATTCTTAAATTTTCTGACCAAATCAGCAATTATGTTATTCATGTAGTTTGCTAATTTTCGCTTTCGCTTCAAAAATAGTCGTCTTATCCGTTTAGTGCTGTATCTTCCATTCTCTTTTTTAGATATGCTTTGAAGGTCATATATCTTTTTGGATAGTTTCATATATTCTTGAAAAATATGTTCTGACGGATAGAGAACGACAAAGTCTTTCGTATTTTTAATATAATTGACTAAATATCGCTTTATACCAATATCTCCACTTGAAACATATCTGGAATTTTTTTTGATTGGAGTTGTTTCGGGTTCTACTACTTGATAGGCATAGAATTTCTTAATA
>JABXJV010000094.1 GCA_013375355.1 Candidatus Helarchaeota archaeon | reverse complement strand
GCAAGTGGTGCTTGGACTTCCGGCACTCCCATAGTTATAAGTGTGGATGGTCTGCCCATAGGGGTTTACACCTTTGTATGCACGGTTAATGACACAACCGGCAACTCGGCAAGTGATACGGTGATCGTGACTGTTAATCCTCCAGGAGCACCAGTGCAAGTTGCACCATTCCCATCAGATATATCTTATGAACTTGGAGATACGGGTTATTCGATCTCTTGGAATTGGACTTCTCTCATTCCGGACATATATGTTATAACCAATAATACGGTTGAGGTAGCGAGCGGTAGTTGGACCTCCGGTTCGCTTATAACGATCAGTGTGGATGGTCTGCCCATAGGCACCTACACCTTTATATGCACGGTTAATGATACAACCGGCAACTCGGCAAGTGATACGGTGATCGTGACCGTGTCCGACTCTACACCTCCTACCATTAGCGCTCCAGCAGATATACCTTATGAACTTGGAGATACGGGTTATTCGATCTCCTGGACGGCTAATGATCTAGCTCCTAATTTATATGTTATAACCAATAATACGGTTGAGGTAGCAAGCGGTGCTTGGACTTCCGGAGTACCTATAACGATCAGTGTGGATGGTCTGCCCATAGGCACCTACACCTTTGTATGCACGGTTAATGATACAACCGGCAACTCGGCAAGTGATACGGTGATCGTGACGGTGAACGACACGGCACCTCCAACGATTACCTCTCCATTAGATTTAGATATTGAATATGGAACTAGCGGCAATTTAATCTCCTGGACAGCTACTGATGCGTCTCCTAATTTATATACGATTACCAATAATACGATTCTTGTAGATAGTGGTGTTTGGACTTCCGGAGTACCTATAACGATCAGTGTGGACGGCCTGCCCATAGGACTGTACACCTTTAACTGCACGGTAATTGACACAACCGGAAATTGGGTAAACGACACGGTGATTGTGACAGTGAATGATACTATTGGTCCGAGTTATTCAGAGCCAATAGAGAGTGCGGATCCGATTGATAATGGAACTACATTAGAAATATGGATTAATGTAACCGACATATCTGGAGTTAATCAAGTTTGGTTTGATATTGACGGGTTCAACTATACGATGCAAAATATAACTGGCGATACTTATTATAATAATTCATGGACGCCTATAATAAATGGCACTTACTCCTATCAGATAGCCATGCAAGATACCATTGGTAATTGGAGGAATATTACCCGCTGGATCGATGTAAGTCTACCTACACCAGATCCTATACCTCCAACGGTAAATATAACATATCCAACCGATGGTGATTATATCTCTACTGGTAGTACAATTAGAATAGGCGGCTTTGTGAACGGCACAGGATCAGATATCCAGTCAATAAAAATCAGCAGGGAAGATCTTTTCGATTTTACTAATGCATCTATGAAACCTTATAATCAACCTTGGGGTGCATATGAATTCTCCAATAAGACTTATGTACCTGGTGGTCTATATACCATAACTATTACAGTTTTTGATCAAAATAGTTCTCACAATGCAAGTGCAACGGTGTGGTTCATTGTTGATTTTGATATTCCTCAAATATTCGTAGATATTACAATTGTAGATGCGGAAGCAGGAATAGATTATTCGATTAATGTAACAATTATAGACAGTGATCCATTTTTGACAGCCCTTATAGTTTGTGATATAGGGGGAGTGTTCAATATTACTATGACAAGGGAAAGCAGTACCTCATTTACAGGGTCTATACCAGGTGCTAATTTAAATTGGGGTATTTACGTGATATTCTGGGTATTAGCGATTGATACACCAGGACGAAATAGTTCAACAATCCAATACTTATTTTATGTAAATGACACTACACCCCCTGATATTAGTGCAATAAGATTTAGTCGATTACCATTCATAAGGCCTGGTGAGAGTGTGATCTTAGAAATCGAAGTTGCAGATGAAGAATTCGGGGCACCCATTAGTGAAGTTTCGGTGTGGTTCTCTGCTGGTCTACCGTGGAGTAGTTTTAGGATGAGCAAAGGCAGCCCATATCGTGCAATCTTACCACCTATGCCAGCAGGAACTGTAATAACATATTATTTCAACGTAACAGACGCGGCAGGTAATAGTATTATTTCAGATAGATTTGTTACTGTTGTCCTGCCGGAAGATCTTGCATTTAACATACTGTTTATATTAGGAACGATGGTAGGTGCAGCAGTTATTGGAGCAGCTGCAATGGTTTCTAGTAGACGACATGAACAAGAAACAACAAGAAAGTGGAAAAGATTAGTTGCTACAACTGGAACGGCTCAAACAAAAGCTACTTTACGAGAAGAAGCCCTTAGAAAACGATTGAGAGAAAGAACTGAAAAAGGTCCTTCATGGATACATGGTCTATTTCTCTTAATATTTGGTATGATCAATACTTTCCTATTTCTATTAGTTCCTGGCGGTCTTAATATTGTGCTATCGCTCTCATATCTCGACCCAATGTGGTATGCAACTCTGTCAGGACCAATATTAATAGCATTAGGCATTGTAATATTCGTGATCTACTCAAAAAACAAATAAAAAACCTTAAATAACAATAAAAACCAAATAATTTACAACCATTTTTTTTGGGATTAAAATGGCAAAAAAATCTGCATTGGGAATAATATCTTTATTATTCATAATTTCAGTAGGTGGATCTCTACCTATTTTGTACTTCAATTTAATTGAACCCAGACTAGGAGTAATGAATGCTCATATTGGCATCTCTGCTTTAGAAATTGCAGCAGTAGACGATGCATCTATAACTTTGGTTATAAAATTAAGAATTATTGACCCGTCTGGCAAAACCATTGTATTTCCTAAATTAGATTTGATTGCATTTGCTGGACTTATGCCTTTAGGTACTGCATGGAATCCGATGGAGTGGATAATAACCCCAGAATCTTGGTTACTAGATTTTAACGCAATTCTTTACTTAAGAGTGTTAAGAGGTGAGGATGCTGGCCTTACACCATTATTCGATGCATTAATACATGAATCAGATTTACCATTAACATTTACAGGCAACGCTCAGATTGGTTCACTTCCCTTTAATATTCCACCGTTTTCATTTTCCCTTGCCGGTGTCTCCATTTTTGACCCCGTAGGTGAAGTCTTAAGTGAAATAGAAGAAGAAATCAGGGAAGATGATGAAGATATAATTACAGAGTTTTTCGATTATATTCAAGAAAATGGCGTAGATTTTGAAGAACTAGCACAAACTGTTTCTCTCGATGCGGAGGGACTGTTAGAATTTTTAAATAAATACGGAATTAATGTTTTTGCTTTGTTTTATTATTTGGAAACCGGACAAGAATGGGATGTCGGCTTTGGTATAGGCAATAATTCTAAGATTGAGAATAGAGATGATCGATTAGGTGTTAAACAGGCAATTAATAGTCTAAGGACTGCAGATCCAGCTAAAGATATAATGACTAACTTTTTAAAAATAGCATGGGATTTAGATGATCGTGAGGTTTTCAACGGAACACCATATAGTAGAGTTGATAATACAACATATGAACAAACAATCCCATTTGAAACAATGCTATTTCATGTTATAAATAATTTTAACTTTAATCAATCATACGATCCCATGATATTTTCTAATTCATTTGTGGAAGGTATAGGGTTTAATGATGTGCTAAGAGACAGAATTGGTGGTCTTTCAACCCCAGGTATCAATCTCACCTATTTTAATTGCAGCATTGAACCCACTAGAAATGTAAATAATGAATATTATAACGACACAACGGAAGAATGGGATATCATTCCAGGAGTAAATTTTACTTTAGACCCTAAATACGAAGGAAGGGATGCCTATTATGTAAGGTTAGGATTCTTTGATATACCTCCTCCTTTAGATATGGAAGGTGATGGAAACGTATCTACTTTTAGTGCAGATAACCTTTCAATTTATGACCTAAGCACCTATAACGTCCTAAACCCTGAAGCGTCTCTATTATGGCGCTGTGACGGAGATTATGAAGTAAGAAATTATGAATTATGGGGTAATGACAAAAATAATGAATTAACTTATAGAGCATCGCCATTATGGCCATTTTTAGCAGGGTTGGGACTTTCGCCGACTCTTACTTATTATCTTACTCCATGGCTACCAGCAACTTCATTAAAAGTTATTTTCAAAACAAATGGAACAAATTCTCAAGATTATTGGGGATTTAGAATTGAAGAAATGGATTTTGAGTTTGATACCGATCCTTAAATATTGTTAAAGGAAATTACACCACAGAAACACTAGATAATGACACTATTGATGTTGATCACGGAACTTATTTCAATCCAACTGCATTTCTATTATTCGATTTATGGCACCAAACATACGCGATAAATCAGACGCAAAATTACACGTGGGATGATGCTTGGGAAATTGTAACTATGAATATAAGTGATGTTCCTTCGGAGGCCGTAATGGGTATTTTTAATCCTCCTATCAATCCGTTATCTGATGATTTTACAAGCGATGGAATGAGTAACTGGGATCTTTTATGGTGGTTTAATTACCATTATGACTTACGATATCTCTTAGAAGGGTTGAGCGAATCAAAGGAAGATGCAATGATCGCAAGTCTAGTAATGAATTTATTAAATCCAATAAAACAAGCCGAATTTTTTTATGGAACGGTAGATTGGTTTTTGAATGATTCATATAGTTTTAACTTACAGACGATTACTGATTTTCCAACGATGTCTCCAGCTCACGCATTAGTTGATTTCTTACCAGGGGCTCCCTATGCAAATATGTGTGAACCTTTAAAATTTGTGAGGATATGGGAGCGAAACGATTCTACGGACCAATTCGATATAACTAGAGTCGTTAATCATACTGATTATTATGATGTAACGGATATTGCAGGGACAGGCGGACCTTATGGTGCTGATGCAAGTTATATGAAGACTTTAAAATATAATGATACTGGTTTTCTTCAAAATATGTTATATTTGGCATTAACCCAAGATAGTCGACACCCAAACAGTATCTGGCGTATGATGACCGATATTACAAAAAACATTATGGGAGCTGATTTCAATGAAACTGAATTTAACATTACCTATTGGAATACGAAACCATTACCCATTAACGTATTTCTAGAAGCAGTTAATAACGCATCTGAGGCTGTTGGCGGGGAAGGTAGTGGAATTGCTGGTTTACTTTATGGAATAGACACATTTGAGCTATTAGAATACCTCGAAGATAAAACTGGAACAACACTTGGTCATATACTTGACGCTGCTGGTGTAAGAACTTATGATTTAATCGAGTTCTTTGCTGAAAACATTGAACCGACATTCCCACCGATACCTCTTCAACCAAACCTTTTTTCGTTATATGAACTTTTAATGTACCTTGTTCCTGCTTTTATTGCAGCCCCTGCTATTGTAATATATTTATACGTATCAAAAAGAGAAACTGGAAGTGAAATTTCTAAAAAATAATAATTTAAATGAGGAAGAAAAAATGAGTACAACTTCTACAAGTTCGGAATTAAAACCTTTTATTACGACAATTTCTTATAAACAAGCTTCATTAGGTGTTTTGCTAGCTATAGCATTCGGATACGGCATTTTTATTGGTAAATTCTATTTAGATCCAATAATAATTTCAATGTTTAACTGGAGTATGTTGAATTTCTTTTCTAATCTCTATTTGATTCAGGTTACTCTTCCAAGCCACCTATTTTATCTGGATATGGGTTTTAAATTTCTAACCGATACTCCTGCATGTTTTGGGTGGTTTTTTGGAGGTATAATCGTTGGGAGTTACTATAAAAGAAAAAATGCACACTTTAACGGAGTAAAAGGCTCGTGGAAATCATTTTCGATCTCTATTATGGCAATTGAACTAATATTCATTGGTGGTGCTCTTTATTACCTGATTTCATATTTGGTTTCGACCTTACTTGGCGTAAATTTCATGTCAATAAATTTCATGTCAATTACACAATTTTTCGGTGGACTTATATTATTTTCATTAACATTTTTCATAACTCCTGGTTTTTGGTTATCAATTTCATTTGTGCTACTTGGAGGAGTCCTTGGTTCTAAGGCTACAAGACCCGCTGAAGTTCCAACACCTCCAAAGAAAGCTCCAAAAATAGTAAGGGAAGTAAAACCAGCAGTAGCTAAACCAGTAGTTAAAAAACCTGTGCCGGCAGTTGCAAAACCTATGGTTACAAAACCTGCACCAGCAGTAGCAAAGCCTATAGTTGCAAAACCTGCACCGTCAGTTGCAAAGCCTGCTCCAATTTCTGTTAAAGTACCACCCAAACCACCAATAGTATCAAAAGTAGGTCCAACTCCAGATGACGCTAGATTCACTGAAGAAGTCTTAAGGACAAAAAAATGCCCAAAATGTAAAAAACCTTTTCAAGATCAACGTATTAAATTAATAGAATCAGGTAAGGACACATTCTGCCCTGGATGCCTTAAAGTAGTGAAAGGAAAAGTTGCTGGTCCTGCTGTAACACCAACAATTTCCACTGAAATTCAAAAAAAGAGAGATGAAGTTAAGGAAATTATTAAGGTCGGACAAGAGCTATTAGATAAAAACGAAGAGGAAAAAGCTATGGCGTTTTTTGAAGACGCTATATTGCTTGCAAAGGAAATGAACGCTCAAGACTTACTAGATGAAATCGAGAGAATACTTCGTGGTGGTTAGAGAACAAATTTTTACTTTTTAAACAATCTATTTTTTTTTATTTTTTCTAAATAATTCTTATTTTTTCTAAATAATTTATAGTCTTTTCATAATATAATCATCAAAAAAAAATCTATTTTACAGATTGTAATGATTTATTCGCAAACGACGATGGAATCTATCATATCATCTAATTTTGGACGAGCCTGTCTTTCACCTGGAGCGGCGGCAACAACTTGAATATCGGGAACATCATCAGAAATTGTTCCCCCACTATGAGCTCTGGGTGAAGCAGGGAGTCCAGCAGGCATTTTATTAAGGAGTTGTGATACAATTTCAGAAGATATGGATTTAATCTCTTGAGAGATCATACTTTTAATTTCAGAGACGATAGAAGAGGTGTCAATTAAAGGTGCATCACCTGCAGCCCCTCCTTTGGTAGATTTTAATTGTTTAATACCATCAGTAAGTATTGTTCGTAATTCATTAATCGCATCATTAGAAAGATGGAGAGATTGAGTTGGGGCAGGAATTCGTTGAACCTGACTTACAGGTTTAGGTTCACCTTTAGCTGGTTTTTTAGATTGCATGGCGTGATTTAATTTTTCAATCAGACTTAAAATATGATTTATAGACAATTTTCTCTGAACACTAAGAGTTTCTAATAAATTCTGGGCGCTTTGGACTTTTTGTTGATTGTTTTCAGTAAAACCCTTTGCAAATAAAGTAGCCATTTTGGTTACATGCTTAATTTTAAACATTTGTAGAGTTTGATTTACGACTTCAATTTTATTACATAAAAGGGCATTCATAAGTTTTTGAAGAAATTCAAGTTCTTTTTCAAGTCCTGTTGAGAGATTTGCAGCTCGATCATGAAATTTCATTCCAACTTCGAAATTTCCACTT
This sequence comes from Candidatus Helarchaeota archaeon, assembly GCA_013375355.1. Next base: position 8,826 of record JABXJV010000094.1, on the reverse strand, counting down.
GATTCGTAAACATTAGCTATATATTGGCAAGATTTGCGTAAAAAGAATGGGCCATAAGGAGAATTTTCCTCTGCTTTAGGTTTTGCTTTTGAGATAATTTTTAAGAGAATTTGAACTAATTCGTTAATGCATTGCTGAATTTCATTAGAGTCATTATGGGATTTTAAGAGGATTAAAGCACCTTCGTAGAATCTGAAACCTTCAAGAAATGTCTCTTTATTACCCGTCTCAGCTCCATTCAGTAGGGAAACTCGCATTCCATTTTGAAATCTTCGGACTGCCATAATATATCCAGTATCTATTGGGGCTTGAGTAGAGTCCACTCTTGGTTTTAATATTTCCGTGAATTGGACTTCTAAATTGGAAAGTTCATCAAGAACGTTCTCAATTTCATTCTGCAATTCTGAAACTTCTTCATCGTCTTTCTCAGTCATTCATAGCCCTAGAATTATTGACTAATATTTAATATGTAAATTCAATAATATACATTTTTCTTTATAAGAAAAAAGCTAAAAAAGAAAATTAATAATTTTTGTTATTTTTGAGCGATTAATTCGAATCCTTCTGCATTTGATAGTACGGGATTTTTTGGAATGACAGCTTTATCGCCTTCTGCCACTAATTTACTTGCTATGATTTGCGAACGAATTTGATCTCCGAAACTATGGGCTCCACCACCCGTAATGATATAATATTCGACAAATGCATCAGGAGGTAAGGTAGCTATTAAACGCATTACTTCATCAATGATAATTTTTGCAATTTGATCGCTATAATAATTTTTAATTTCTTTTATACTGTAGTATTGACCACCAATCATTACTTGATCTCTTCCCTTCATAATGGTTGACATCAAATCAAAGGGTTTAATGATTGCTCCTGTCTTGTCTTGTAATGCTTTTGCCATCCGACTGGTCAAAGTATCTGTTGCTTCTATTAAACTTCCCGATGCGGTCCTCATGGGGCGCCCTTGGTACATCGTGAGAATATCAGTTGAACCATGCCCGATATCTATGATTACTGTATCCACAGCCGATTCTTCACCTTTTTCTTTAAGAATTTTAATGTATGTGCCATAAGGTTCTGGCATTACGAGCGTTTTCTTGACATTTGCCTTATAATCAAACAATTCACTAGTACTATCATTTCTCACGTTTATTTTTAATTCTCCTTTCATCATTCGACTTAAATTCTTCATTACTTCTGCTCCAGTAGCCACAGGTACGCCTGTTGCAAGAACAAATTCATCTTCGGGATTTTCCATTAAAAGAGATAGAGCCGCTTTTACCGCTATAAATGTATTTTCTGCACTTTTCATTTGCCCTTCACTAGCTAATGCATATCGCACTTCACTTTGTAGACGTGCTAATTCACCAACATACCATTCCTTATTACCTTCAATTAATACTAAATTATTTTCAAGTGTTTTATCACTAGTCATTCCTGACCAACCAGGATTAGGTTCTCCTATGATGCTTGGTATGAGAATTTTCGTATCACCACAACTGATCTTTATCGTACTCGTCCCAAGATCAATTCCAACGTATGTTGTCATAATCTCACTTCATTAAATTTTATAATAAACTTTAATTACATGATTTATTTTATATTATCTCTTTTTTAAATTATTTTGATTATTTAACTATAATATTAATAAAATGTTAAACTTGGAATAAAGAAAAATCTTTTCAAATAGGTAATGATTTGTATCTATTTCATAAAAAAGAGTATAAACTAAAATCCCTTTTAACAATAAAAAAATTAAAATTATATAATTATTTAGATTAAGAAATTCTATAAAGTCTAATATTTAAGAATAAATAATAATAATATTTTTGGTGATTAGAATTACCATTCCAATAGGCATTGATATAGGTGGGAATATTAAAATTTCATGTGGAGAAGAAAAATTCTCTATTCCCAGCATTATAGGAAATCCAAATCCTGGTTGGAGTGGTATTTCAGCCAAAAAGGAATTAAAAGATAATTTGATTTTATTTGAAGAAGGACAGTCTTTTTACATTGGAGAATTAGCACGACTCCAGAGTGAATTAAAGAGGTTAATTGTTGAAAAAGGTAAAGTAGAAAAATTAGATGATGTATTTCGCTTAATTAAAGCGGTAATAGCATTAACTTCAATAAAAAATGAAGAACAAATTGTGATAGCAACCGGTGTCCCAATTTCAACAAATATAGATTTAATGAAACAAATTAGTGGTTCACTAAAAGGAACATATAATTTATATGTTCGGAATGAAGCCACTTCAGAAGATAAGAAACTTAAAATTGAAATTCTTAAAACATTAGTTATGCCAGAAGCCTATGGAAGTTACTATCAAGTAATCTCAGAATCCCAGGAACAGATAGCATCTGATGCAGTAGTTGTTTCCTTAGATTATTTAACTGAAATATTGACACTTTACAGGGGAAAACCAATGCGTCTCGCCTCTGGAAACTTAATGGATGCGTCACTTTCTGTTTTAGCTAACAAAATTGCTCTTGTGCTTCAAAAAGCGACAAACCAAATTATAAGTCCTTTTGACCTTCTTCCAAATATACAACAAAATCGAAATCAAGTAAATGTTGCTGGAAAAATTTATGATATTACAGATTCAAAAGAGTTCTTTATTCGCGAAATTAGTCGAATAATTGTTGATAGACTAAGAATTTTATTATCAAATTTGCCTTATGATGCCCAAATTGAACATTATATTATAACCGGAGAAGGGACAAGTATATTTTGGAAAGAAATCGAACTGAATATTCTTGAAGAAAATATTATAGAAGATCTTGATAAAATAATTATTCCAAAAGACCCGATTTTTATGAATGTTGAAGGTTTCAAAAAATTGGCTAGTAAAACATTAATTCGTGAATGAGTATGTAAATAAGGAGCATAGTATATGTCTTCTGAAGAATCTGCCACAGAATCAATTACAGAATTGAAACAAAAAGTAAAAGCCATAATTGGAGAAGTAAATGCTTTAAAGGCAGATCTTCAAAAAGGAACAATCCCATTAGAAAAATTTAGGAAAAAAAAAGATATATTAGAAAATATTCTTCGCGGAATATTGGATAAAATTTCTCAATACAAGGATAAAGGTACACCTGAACAAAAAATAGATGCCGGAATAGCCGAGCAAGCAAATAAATTAATGTATGAATTTCAAACAGATTTTTTAGAAATTATCTCTAGAGCAAAAGTTTTTATCTCAGCAAGTCTTGATGATCATTTTGTTTTTGATATCGATTTCTCAAATTATCCAGGTAGACCTAAACTTATAGATCCTGAAATTATTAGAAAAAAAAATCTCGATTTTACCCTTAGAAACAAAAATTCCTCTTTTAACTAATTGGGATCCGGCAAACCCTCCCAATATTGTTGAAATCTTTTATTATGTTGAGAAAATTCTTCTTAACATCATACAAGGTGAGACTATTGATGATTCAGACCTCAATCAAGAACATATTAATAAAATCCAGGAACGCCAAAAATTAAAAATCTTCGCAGAGTTAGAACTGGAATCAAAAAATGTAGAAAAAGCCATAGAACTCTATAATAAAATAGTTCAAATCAGCCATGAATTAGAAGATTACGAGAATGTAAATAAATATTCTAAAATAATTAGAGAAATTACACTAAACAGTAAAGATAATTTAAAACTTAAAAAATTTGATCTTACAAAAAATGATTAATTAAAGTGCTCGTAAAAATTCTGGTCTAAGTTGAATCTCACTTTTTAATGCGCTTAAAGATAATATAATGTCAATCTAACAAAGTAAGACTGTATCAAATTAAGTTATTCATTGATTTTTTAATATTTTTTTTCTTAGATGACGTTTAAAAACTGATGACCCGAAACCTAATTCCTTTGCCTTTTCTAACATAATATAACCACCACTTTCTAATGTATGTTTCGAAAGGAATTCTATAGCTTCAGGGACTTTTTTGGAAAATGATAATTCTAATTCTTTCTTTTTTCTTTTTGGAAATAGTATCTCTAATCCTTTTTTTATTCTATCTGCAGTTGTTCCACGAATAATTATTGCATCATCGGGCATATCCCTTGAACAAAAAATAATTTTTGAATCCAATAAATTCTTATTTTTAATTTTGGTATTCATTCCACAAATAATAATATTATCATATGATATGCTAGTTCTAAAATAAGTATTCCAAATTTTGTTGGGAATTTCAGCAACAGAAATAATTATTAATCCTTCTTTTAAATGCTTACGATAATTTCTTGATTTAATTTTACTCATTATTGAATAAATTCTTCTATCTGAGGTTATATCTATCCCAAAATCCCAATTTTTAACTTGACTTGTTTTAATATCTTTTATTACCCCTTCTACATCTCCAAAAGTAAATTCAACTCTTTCTCCTTCTGGAGTAAAATAGAATTCGTTAGGGTTTACTGCATTGAATCTACTACTAAAAAAAGGGATTAAGTCAGGTATAAGTATATTTTCTGTAAATATACCTTTAACGTTGGGAAAATTTACGGGTTGGAATTTATTTTTCGATTCCTTATTGGTTATAAAATCCTTTTTTAAATATTCCTTAATTGTAATTGGCTCGTTTCTCATAATTTTTTCAATTAATTCATCAACTTTTGGTTCCTTTTTTAAGATATAATGAATTGTTTTCATCCCACCTTTGCCTAATGGTCGTGTATGTATTCCTTTTTTATATAATACTCCGTAACGAAGTAATTTTCTTAATATAGAGTCCACATCTTCATATTTGTAACTGGTTTCCTTCATGATATCCATAACACTCATGAAATCATTTTTCTCTTGAAGTATTGTAATTATTCTGCACGTCATTTCTTGTCTATTCAACTTTTTCCATGTTAATTTATCATTTCTTGTAATAAATTTGCCTTCAAGCATTTTATTAATTAGAAATTTATCCCCTTCTTTTTGTTTTAAATCAAATTGCTTTTTTGTCCTCTTCAAAACTCCAAAAATCCTAAGATAGGATAAACTATGCTTTATTTCAATGTCACGATAATCTAAATAATCCTTTAAATCAATAATGTTCAAAGATTCTTTTTTTTCTATAAATATTTTAAGAATTGATGGAATTACTTTTTCTTTTAAATAAATATTTGAAATAGCCTTTCTGAATTTTTTAAAAGGTAAAGATTTTTTCTCATAAATATTCTTAATATATGTCTTGCTATGAGGAGTCTGAGAAAGAAAATATTTTAAATTGTAGGGATCTCCTTCTGGTTCTTGTGAATTAGATTTTTTATATGACAAAACATGGAATATATTTAGGAAATTAAGAGTTTTAATAACATTTTTTCTATTATATTTAGTTAAATCTACTATTTCTTGAATTGTCAAAGGAATTTCTTTTTCTATAAACAATTTTATAATTTTACAGGCCATTTCTTTTAATTCTAAAATGTATTTTTTATTAAGAGGATTAAATGTATGAGATTCTTCAATCATTATATATACGTTCTATAAATTCAATTATTTTCTTGTAATAGTTTATTATATTAATATTACTTATGCGCATCTTATTTATTTTTGCTTTATATAACTTATATTTTGCGCATTTTATTTATTTAACTATAAGTCTAATTTTTTTCGCATTAAAAATAGGTTATATAATTAGAGAATTTGTGAAAGTGTATCTTCGGTCTGAAAAATTTATTACTGATTCAAGATAATTTGAATAACTGCTAAAATTTAACTTTATTGGGATTAATTATAATGCTCTTAGGAAATCTGGTCGCAATTGAATTTTATTTTCTAAAGCATTTCTAATGATCTTTAGAATACGCTCCTTATCCTGCGGTAAATTCCCTCCAATTGGCAGATAATTACTTGCATGATTGCTTCTGAAAATAATTTTATTTTTAACATTTATATTTTCAACTAAAAGGCGCATTTCTTCTAGGAGCTCTTTCGAATTTAAAACTTGAAATTTTCCTTGTTCTACTTGTCTAGCTAATGGAGTATCAACAGGATAACCTCTATTTTTTGAAGGTACAATCAATGATAAAGCACCAACATAATAAACGTTTTCAGGAGTTGTGACTTGTCCAATACGACTAAGAAGCTTTCCTGTTTCAACTGCATTTTCCTTCCACTTAGCCTTTCCACCAAGACCTATTATAATAGTAACAGAAAGTTCGATTCCTGCCTTTAAAATAATTTTAGAAGCTTGAAACATGTCTTCAGCTGTCATTTTTTTATGGGAATCTTTTAATATTTCATCATTTCCTGTTTCAATTCCAAGATAAATAATTTTAAGACCTGCATTTTTTAATTCTGTCAATTCTTTAAGCGGATCTTCCCTATTTAATATATTTGTAGAACATGCATAGATCCCCGCACGTTTTAAGTTAGGAAAAATGCGATAAGCAAAGTTTAAGATTTCTATTAAATCTTTATTTTGCATCACTAGTGCATCACCGTCTGCTAAAAACAATTTTCGGACAAGATTACCATAAATCTGTTTAGCTGATAATAAATCATCGAGGATATCTTTTAATGGACGAATTTGAAATTTTTTTTGTTTATATGAGTAACAAAAAGTACAAGTATTATTACTGCAACCTAAAGTCGCTTGAATTATCAAACTATCCGCTTCTGAGGGCGGTCTGAAAATTAAACCTTTTAATCGTACCATTTTTTCATCACATTACCACATATATATTAGTAATTTTGAAATTTAAAGAAAAAATATAAGGATGATTGTGACGGCATCATAAGCTCCATGAGTGATGGCGCAAACCATGCTAGAATCGGTTAAATAATAAACCAAACCCAATAAAATGCCCATAAAAAATATAGGGATTAGTGTTAATAAATCGAGATGAAAGATACTAAATAATAGACTACTAAGAAATACAGTATGCCATTCAGGTTTCCCAATTTCTCTAAATTTATTTTGAAATCCTTTCTGAATTATACCTCGAAATACAATTTCTTCAACAGGACCAACAATAGTAAACATAATTATTATCCAAATAATTAATTCCCAGTAATTTTTTGGTCTAAATATGATATCATAAATAAAATTTTGAGTAGAATAATCAAAGAAAAATGCTTGTAGATTGCTAATAAAAATCCCAGTAAAAATTAATAATGGGACAAATCCAAGTCCTAATAAATTATTTTTCAAATTAAAATCTTTAATTCCAGTTATTTCTTCAATCCCTGTACGTTTTTTCAAAAGATATCTCAAAAATACCAAAGAAATAATTAACGTTCCTATTTCTGTTATAAAAACGCTTAACCAGACTCCAACAGTTGAACCATTAATTAATAAAAATTCGTTAAAAATCCAACCACTAATTTCCAAAATATATACTGTTATAGCGGAAAAAATGAAAATTTGAATTATTAAGAGGTGTAGCCACAGGATAATGGAAACTTTCCAAGTTAAAGTTATTTCTTTATCATTCGAATTCAAAAAATTACTCATAAAAAAGATCTTCCTATTAAATGAGCGATTCGTATCGGTTCGGGAATACGTGAGACGTTAGTAGAAAGTTTAATGATTCTCTCTACATTTTTTGTAGTAATTCCAGAATATTGATAATAAATTGGTTTCGAATTGGCTAATGTTTGAATTTCTTTAACTTCTTTGAATTTTTCCATTATCTCCCATTTTTCATCCCCTCTTGGGATATTTTGGAGTGCTAGTTTTATTGATTCAAAATCAGGTTTTTTTTCAATAATAACGATAACTGGTTTATTTGTTTCATCAAAAATTTGATTAATATCTAACACATTAAATCCCCCCACAGTAATTCCAGCAAGCATTATGACTTTTATTTGTTTATAATGTTTTGATATCTTTACCATTTCAATAATTTTATCAGTTCCGTCCCATCCATCAATTTCAACCGTCGTTTGAACAACCCCCTCAATAATTGTTGAACCACGGATTATAATTCCAAATAAACGTGTTACTCCAAAGCTCCTAGGAACAAAAGGTGCATCATCTATTCCAATTATTTTGATTTCATCTTTTATTCCTCGAGCAATCTTTTTTTTCAATAAAATAACTCCAAATTTTTAATATTACGCATAAGCCGATTTTTTCAATTATCTTAAAAAGAATGATTTAATTTGGATTTTTTAATCATTTCTTCTATAAAATAAAGATTACATTAGTTTATATAATTGGAAATCATACAATTAAAGTAAGGAACTTTTAATAAAAATAAATGGTCATTGCTTTGATTAGTAGCGAAGATATAACTAGGGAATTCAAAGAAATTTTGGAAAGGGGAATACAGTATTTAAAAAATATTGAAGAATTAATTGATAAACGAACTGAATTCTTAAATGATGCCAAAGGATCTCTAGATGTAATAGAGAAAATGGTCGATGAACAATTTTCAAAGGTAATTAAAGACACATTTCCTCCAGTTTCATCGAAAATAAGTAAATACTTGGAAGAAATTAAACCAAAAGTTACAAAACTCAGCGATGCCCAAAAAATGATATCTGATATTGTAAACCAATTACAAACAGATGTAAAGTTCTTTTCTGTAAAAGATTTATATAAAAAAATTGAAGAGCTCGAAAATTTTGATTTTTCTCAACCTATTAGAGTTCAACCAATTAAGTCTCAAAAAATAAAATCTCCAAGTCCAAGCACCAAAAAAGTAGTTCAAAAAGAAACCGTTCCCACTTTACATGCTCCAGTTCCTACATTGCCTGTAAATAAAGTAGTTAAAGAAGCACCTTTAGAAGAAAAAGTTTCAGAAGGAGATTGGAGTGAATCTGAACTTGAGGGTGCTAAAATATTTGATGAATTAATTTCTGGATGGAAACAAAGAGATTGGG
>JABXJV010000093.1 GCA_013375355.1 Candidatus Helarchaeota archaeon | reverse complement strand
AACTAAGCAAACGACAAAAATCGCAAGCGACTTTCTTCTCATCTATTAGAATTCTCCAGTAATTTAAACTATAGTAGTTTTACTTTTAATGTTTTAAAATGTTATTAATAAAAATAATTTAATTCTAAATGAAATAAATAAGATTTGGTATTTTTAATTCAATAAAAGATATCAATGTTTATCTTAATTGATTCAATTTAAATGTGAAATAAATTTAATTTCTTAGTTTTATTCATCTCTAAACTTAGTATTTCTGCCAATTCCAGTAGAAATAATATTTGATGTCTCTAACCTTTCACTTGTCTCTGTTTGATGATTTATATTTAGAAAGACGCCTTCAAATAGTTCATCAAGAGACAAATCAAGCTCTTCAATGGGATTTATCCATTTTCCTTTTGGATATCTTTGTTGAAATCGATTTTCAGGTTCGGATTTATTTTTCAAATTTGGATATTCAACATTTAAAGTTTGAATCGGGTAAGGTATTCCTCTATTTGCGACTCGATCCATAAACCAATCCCAGATCTCTGTATGAATTTCTTTATACATTTCTCGATTCTTTTCTTCAAATGGTTGTAAATACATCATGTGCTCTGTTGTAAGTCCTGCGACTTTACCTGTAAAATCTGAACGCCCCATATGCATGAAAGCATTTAACATTGATGGCCAAGGAGCTAGGGCAAATATATAATCAGGAAGTTTATAAATTTCTTTTGCTCCCCAACCATCCCAACCCATAGCAACTGACTCATAATTTGAAGGCTCAAATAGTAAATTAAGTGCGAAAGTTTCATAGGCGTTAACGCAATAGTAATCAGCTAAAGCCCATTGCGGAGTTCTTTCATTTCGAATATCTTTTAAAATGTCGATTAAGCGCAAACTAGATTTTTTAATCTCTTTAATTTTTTTGGGAATCTCTCTTATTTTATATCCCAATTTCATGTGCCTCCTATCTAATAATTCATCATCTTGATGGACGAACCACCAATCTACTGGAAGTCCATCCTCCAAATGCCCATTAAGCAGTCCAAAAACTTCTTTTGTATCATGTTTTAAAATAATATATGTAACATCTGCGGAATCACCACTAAATAATTTTTGAGTACCTTGAAGTAAATCTGCTCGAATTGAAACATTAGGTAATATTATAGTATATGATAGGATTTTCTCGGGATTAGTGATTTCTTGAGAAATAACACTTTTTGAGGTTCTAATTGATTCATTAAATCTGGTTTCAAAAAAATCATAGCATGTATCTTGACTATCTTTCGAAAATTTTGAAAACCGTTCAAAACCAAACTCATTAAAAAGTTCCCACATATTATGAATTAAGGGTAAATATGGTTTAATAGAAATATCTTCGGGAACATCGCCATAAGTATATTTTGACATATGAGAAACTCCTAGAACTAGAATTCATTTTCTTTGAATTTATCTTCTTAAATATGATAAATTTTATTTACCATAACATTTTTGTCTCTTATAGTTAATTTTATCCTTTTATTTAGACCAAAAATTATATAGAATTGGTTAATAAATGAAAAATTTGGAAATTGAAAAGCATTAAATTATATTACATGAAAAGGAGTATTCAAATTGCCCAAAGGTTTGGCTTTGTTTGGTTGGACTAATAAGGAAGGCTTTTTTTTCATTGACGGTGAACCTAAGAACATTAGACGTTTATTAGACGATGAAACGGTAATGAGAATAGGGTCATTACATAGATTGCGTAAGTTAGACCCAAATTTTCTAACTTTAAATTTGCCTAATTTTAAGATTGCCAGCTTTTTTTCAGGGATGAAAACTGCTAGATATATAATTTCCCCAAACTTTACTCTAACCTTAATTTTAGATTTAGAAGAAAATCCTCATAAATATTCGGCGATTCTCCCTACTGCAGCCAAGGAAGTTTTAAAAACTTTAAGCGGAGAAAAAAAAAGATTTGATACAAGAACAGCCAGAATGGGAGATGTCTTGACCGCCATAGGAGACGCTTTCAAAGAAGTATTACCCAAGATTTTTGATGATATTTGTAAAGATCGGATACAACATGCGATGAGCGTGGAGGATTTATTAGATGAGGCGGGATATGCAGAAGAAGAAATTTCTGAAGCTGAAAAACAATTACAACAATTGAGGGATGTTATTGAAGAAAAGGATGGAATGATTAAGATGTTACAAAAAATGCTTTCAGAACAAGAAAAATCCGCTGGTGATACATTTGGACCTTCTGTATCCGATTATACAACAATGATTCAAGATTTACAAAACAAATTAACTGAGGAGAAAAGAATAAACAAAGATTTATTAAATAAAAGTCAAAAACTTGAAGCCCAAATCGAACGATCTCCTTTGATGGAAAATAAATTACGTTCTTTACAAGCAGATTTAAAAGAAAGAGATGTAAAAATACAAGAACAGAAAGAAAAAATTCGGGAATTAGAAGAAGCTTTGGAAAGTGGAGGAATTGTCAGTCCAACGTCAGCTACAGCATCTTCCACTTCAAAAACTTCTAGAGGAAAAAGTCGCTACATTCCCCTTTAAACCTCATATTACGGTTTTATGCATTTTTAATTAATCATTTTTAAAGGCATATTTCATGAAAGAAATAAATCTTGAAGATTTGTCTGAATGGTTTGAAAACAAGACAAGAAAAAAAATTGAACCACTGAAAAAAGAAGCACAAAAAAAAATCTCTAAATGTGAATCAATATTTGATGAACTTAGAGTTGCATGCCATACTCTTGAAGAACAACCTCCAACAAGTTCAGATGAATTAATAATTAAATCTGCAAAACGTTTTTCTGAAAAATTAGTAAAAAGTCTGGATGATTTTGAATTCCCAGATAAAATAAATTACGAAAAGGTTGAAAATTTTAAAGACAAGTTAGCAAACCTATTAAAAACAATTGCCCAATATGCTAATAGATGGGTTTCGAAATTAGGAAGGGACAAGTCTTACTTACAGATTATCCGTAATATTAATTATCTATTAAGAGACATTCAGAATCTCTTTAGAAAATTAAATACTTTCATTGAAAAGAAATATCGTCAAGCTATGAATATAGAAAAAATTGAGGAATTAATTGAAAGATTAAATGACTTAATAGAAAACGCTAAATCAATCAAAGCCAATGAATCAGAAATTAAAAATGAATTAAAAGGAAATGAATCCGAATTAAATGAAATAAAAAAACAAATTGAATCCCTAGAAAAAGATGAAAATATGAGCGAGTTAAATTTTATTGATAAGGATTTAGAAAAAAGTATAGAAAAAATTAGGAATTTAATAGGACCAATTCGAAAACCCTTAAAAAAATTTTCAAAATTAATAGATGACGGTGGTTTTAATCCAAGACCTGATTCTGTTTCATATATATCTTCATATATTAACGATCCAATTAAGAGCTTTTTATCAGAAAATAATGAGTTTTCCCATTTAAAATCAATATTGCTAGATTTAAAAGATTCAATTAATTCAAATAAACTGAAATTAAAATCAAGTTCTGAGAAAAAAATTAAGAATAAAATTAGAGAAGTTGAAAATAGAGATTTAAACCCCCTAAAATCTCAATTTACTCAATTAAATGGTAAAAAACAATCTCTTCTCACAAATCCAGATTATAAAAGAAAATTGGAGGATTTGAAAGAATTACAACATAAAAATGATTTATTATTGAGAGAAAATGAGGAAATTAAATTAAAATTAGATAAAAATATTGAGGATTATAATAGAGCATTGAATAAACTTGGAGATTATAAAACTAAAATAGAAAATTCAGTTTTTGAAATCACCAAAACTCAAATTAAACTTGTATTATAATTAAGCTAAGAAAATGATGATGAATCAACTAAATGATAAGTTAAAAAAAATTCAATCTAACCTACAAACAATATTTAATCTCTTAAAAATTCCATATTCACAAAAAATCGACTCGATTGATCCAATATCAAATGAATTAATTGAATCGCATAGACAGACTGTTTTAAATAATCTCAAAGAAATACTTGTTGTTTTTCAGGAAATTAAATCTGAAAAAATAATTCAGATTACAGATTTTAAGGCTTTTTTAGAAAAAATAATTCCAATAATTAAAGAAATTAAAATAAATATTGAAAAATCACAAATTGATAAGTATAAAAACTTATATCTTGCAATACAATTGTATTGGTATATTGAATATTTCATTAAACATGAGTTTGAATTTAAAAATAATGAATTTTTTAACATAGGGTGTCATTATAAATGGATTATCGATGATGAGTGTTTGGATTTCTTAAATAATCTTGAGAAAAACCCGAATTCATCAATTAACATTTTAACTGAAATTGATGATAAGCGAAAAGATACTATAACAAATATAAAATTAATTAATATAAAAGATGAAACGGTAGAATTAACATCATTAGGAAAAATACTCTGCGATCTTGCAAAAATCGGAGATATTTATTGTTATTATCTTGATGAATTTGATGAAATATTTGAGGAATCATAGGAATAAATATACTAAAATCAAAAAATTTAATTTTTGCTCATAATTTATTTTAAAATTTCCCTATGAGCACAACCTCTAGCAGTACATTGATCTTTTGATTGAATTAATTTGCAGCATTCATCACAAATAACATTCATGCCCTTAAACTCACAAAGATGAATAAATTTTTTATTTTTTTCACAATTAATGCAAATCATTCCCAATTTTATTTCCTTCTTTGACATTACTTGATTTCAATAATTCGTATATTAAGAAGACGGATTATTTAAATTTTATAAATAAATTCTTTTAATTAAGATTAAATCTAACTTGGATTTCGTACCAGTTGAATTTAAATTAAAATGTTAATATTTTTAAATATACTATTCAATTAATGGATATTTTAAGCATATTTATTTTATTCAATAAACCCCTACTATAATTCTTAAATCAATGACAATTAATTTTATATCCTTTGTCTTTTTTATTAATGTGAATTAAGAAATTAGAATTAATGAATTTTTATTAAAAATTAGGTGTATTAATTGGACAGAATGGTATTTCCCTTTACAGCAATGGTTGGACAAGAGAAAATGAGGCTTGCTCTAATATTAAATGTCATTAATCCACTTATTGGGGGAGTTTTAATTAGAGGGGAACGTGGTACTGGTAAAAGTACTGCTATTCGTGCATTGGCTCAATTATTGCCAGATATTGAGATTGTAAAAGGTTGCTGTTTTAACTGTGATCCCAGCGATCCAGATCATTTATGCGTAGAATGTTTAGATAAGCATGGGAATAACGCATTAATTACCGAAAAAAAGAAGCAGACTGTAGTAGAGATTCCATTAAGCGCAACAGAAGATAAAGTTGTAGGCTCACTAGATATTGAACGTGCAATAAAAGATGGAATAAAAGCCCTTGAACCGGGAATTTTAGCTTTTGCAAATCGTAATATTCTTTATGTTGATGAAATAAATTTATTAAGTGACCATATTATAGACGATCTTCTTGACTGTGCTGCTATGGGCGTAAATCTTATCGAAAGAGAAGGAATCTCGGTTAGTCATCCTTCAAAATTTGTTTTGGTCGGATCTATGAATCCCGAAGAAGGAGAACTGAGACCTCAAATTCTAGATCGTCTTGGATTATCCGTAGATGTCGAATCTATAAAAGATTTTGATCCTAGATTACAAATATTAGAAAGGGTGGAAGAATTTGATAAAAACCCTCAAAAATTTATCGATATATATAAAAAAAGTGATCTGGAATTACAAGAAAGAATAGTTAAAGCAATGGAAATCATGGAACAAGGAGTTTTAATTCCCGATTATTTAATGCAGACAATTGTTACTATTTGTATCGACTTACGAGTTCCAACACATCGTGGAGAAATTACTATAGCAAGATGTGCCAAGGGATTAGCGGCTTTTGATGGGCGAAAAGAAGTTAATGAAGCCGATGTATTAACTGCCGCACAATTAACTTTACATCATCGCCTGGCTGATATGGGTGCAACTCAGGAAGAAATCGAGAAAAAAATTAACGAGAGTTTTAAAAAGGCATTATCACAAGCTAAAGAAGATGAACAAAAAAAAATAGATGAAATGGGGCAAGACAAAAAAAAAAGCCCGATAGATGAAGAAACAGCGCAAGATAAGAAAATTCCTCAAACAGGAATGTCCGAACAATTACAAACTGATTTTGGAAAATTAGATCAACAACAAATGGACAATCCTGATGAACAAGAATTTAAAAATATAGACGATGATAAACAAAATTATGAATTTGGTCAAGATGGTAGGCCATATAAAAAAGAAAAACTAAGACCAAAGCAAAATATAAAGGATAATTTGAGTGCTTTTAAAAAATTTCCAGAAGTTGCAAAAGTTCTTAATTTTGATAAGAAAAGATTGAATGAACCAAATAAAATGCCCTTAATGGGGAAGCGATTTAAGAAAAAAGGTCCCATAAATAAAGGGAAATATGTTACTTTTAAACTTCCTAGGGAAAAAACTCGAAGCATCGCACTTGATGCTACTATAAGAGCAGCGGCTCCTTATCAGAAAAGACGAAAAAGTCGAGGTTTGGCAGTAAAACTAGAAATGCAAGATATACGAGAAAGGATATTTGAATATCAAGCACCGCTTTCTATTGTATTTGTCTTGGATGCTTCTGGATCAATGTTTAGAATGTTAAAGCAAATGAAAGATGTTGTTATGAACCTTCATGAAGATGCATATAAACATAGAGACCGAGTAGGATTAGTAACTTTTCAGGGGTATGATGCTGTAGTCATACAACAACCAACAGTTAATTTAGACCTTGTCATTAATCGATTATCTTATGTTCAATCTGATTCGTGGACTCCGCTTGCAAGTGGTTTAAAAATGGGCGCAGAAGTTTTGAAGCATGAAAAACAAAGAAATAAAGAAGTAATTCCAGTACTTGTAGTACTAACTGATGGTGGGGCAAATGTTCCTATTAGTTCTATCCCACCACCACCATTTCATAATTTTCAGTATTATCAAATGTTAGAAGAAGAGATTCAACAGATTTCCCTAATATTGAAAAAAGAAAATATACATACAATAGTTCTTTGGCCAGAAAATGCTTCGATGAGAGGCCCTAGACACAAGCGGATTGCTTTATCGATAGCGAAATATTCCGAAGGCGTATTTTATCAAATAAAAGCAGGTGCAAAATTAGGACAAATATTTTCTAGAGATACTTTTAGACCTCAAAGATTAGGGATGGTTACAAAGGACAAAAAGTATATCCGCACATATTTTAATAGTTAAATTATCCATATTTCTTAAATTTCTTACTTTTTCTTTTAAAATCTTTTAACCTTGTTTCAACCGAAGCAAGTATTATTGGTAATGCAATTGTAGCATCGCAAATCACATCAACTACATGCTCACTCTCAGGGTTTACTTTTTTCCAAGATTTAGCCTCCTGTAAACTAGCTCCAGATACACCTCCTGGTTCTGGACGATCTGTTGTAATCTGAATTGCATAATCCAATCCCTGAGAAGTGACTTGCATGGTTAATGCAATAAAATGTTTGGGTACACTACCTCCAATTATTAAAGCTCCTCGTTTCTTGGAATCATAAGCAATATCCATCATTATTCTCTGATCATCAAAAATATCAATTGTTAGATCATGGGTTTGGCTAAACATCCAAATTTGAAATCCTAAAATCGAATCTAACAGTCCAGGACAAAATATTGGAACTCCTTTTTTAGCCGCTGCTGTTATGATAGAATTTTTATTTAACTTTAAACCTAACTCATGTAAAAACTCATTTGCGCTAATTTTTTTCGTTTTAATTTCACTTAATAATGATTGAATGTTATCTTCGAAGTTCTCATAGGCTTCATTTGGTAATAAGACATTATATATTCGATTTAAATTCTTTTCAGCAAGAATTTTATCATCAACGTGAGCTGAACCATGAATATGTTGAAAGCCATACGCTTCGATTATATCGTGAGTCAAAGTAGCTCCAGTACAAATTAAAACTTCTATATAATCTAATTCTATTAAATCTATTATTACTTGTCTCATTCCACCTGGAACCATTGCCCCCGCCACACCTAGAAAAATAGTACAGTCGTTATCTTTAAGCATTTCACAAAAAATATCAACACTTTTTGCTAAATTTCTAGCTCCGAAACCCGCTCCATAGCGCAACTCTTTAACAAGGTCATCAACTTTCATATTAGGTTCTACTTTTACATGCGATATTTTTTTAAATTCCATTTTACTTCAGCTCGATAATTTCTAATAAATTCAGTAATTTTATTCAATATCATATTTGAAAAAGATGATTCTTTACTAGCATTAATATTATTAAGATTGATTGATTTTTTTATTTGTAAAAGTATATTTTAATTAGTAATAATTAGAATAATGACATTTTTACAAAAAAATAAGAAGAAACGCTCGGTTATGATCTAATGACAGCTACAAAAACGTTCTTCAAAATACTTAAAGTCACAATTTTACTCTATGGTCTAGGAGTCAGCGGTGTTAGTGCTTTGGTTGGCTATGATGCTGCACAATTAACTTTTCCACCAATATTTATTCCACTTCCTCAATTTCGGACAGTAGATCCGATTAACGGCACTACTGAAATGATGTTTTTTATGGGATATGGTGGTGTTGCTTATGAATTTGTTGTGCCAACAATTATTGTAGTGCATGATGGAGAATTTGGTAATAATATGAGTTTTACGTATCCTAAACTATTTGGAATAGATTTTGGTTTCCCATTTCCATTGATTTTTCCACCCGGATCTATGATATTTTTCAATGTTACACTCCCAAATTATGAAAACCCCATGTTTCAGTTTATTGTTTTACCTCAAGCAAGGATAGGAGGCTTTAAAATCATGGAATTTCAAATAAATACTTTTACATTCCCAACGATTCCTATATACAATACATCAGTCCCACTTAATGAAACACTCTCGATGGGTAGTAGGTTGGTGATTTAATTTGGCAATAACATCTAAAAAAGTCGTTAAAGCAATCTTTTATGGATTGGTTTATTTTGCAATCACAGGATTAATACCACTAGTAGCAAAAGCAATAACCCAAATATTCGGTGTTGTATTGGACTTTGAGCCTAGAACCCTCCAATGGATATTTTATTTGGCGTTAATTATAGGATTTCTTGTATTTTTCGAAAAATTAATTGAGGAAGACCATCCAACTGGAGCTGGAGTGTTTGGAATAGCACGTTATGTTGTTGGTTTAATCGATGTAACTTTGTATTACAATTTACTCCTCCATGTAGGTATAATTGTTCCTACAATATTTCCGAACATGGGTGTTGACCCTTTCGATCCTACACAGATCCAATTTACTCTGAATCTTGCAATGAATAATGTATTTTTTGCACTTTATCTTGTAACATTAGGGGCATTAATTTACGGTGGCTATGTTCTAAATTTTTTCCGCTATATCTACCAAATGGCTGCGGGTTTCAAATTAACGGAAGAATAAAGACTCTTTATTTTAAATTTTTTTTTCTTTTGTTTTTTTAATTATTATTTTACCTTCTTTATTAATTATTTCATCCACTTTGTGACGACTAACTCCATTAGTTGTTCCAACAGCACTGATACATGCCGCGCTAGCTGCTTGGCTGCTCATTAGAATATTTTTGAGTTGTGCATAAGATAAATTTTCAATTATTGCACTCACAACGTTTTTTATTTCGTCTTTCGAGAGTTCATAGATAAAATTTGCACAAAATGCATCCCCTGCTCCAGTGGGGTCTATAATCTGAGTTTTAAATGGAGTTTGAGAAATTATTCTATTATTTAAAAAAGCCACTACACCTTTATCACCTAAGGTGATAATAGGAAGTTTAACTCCTTTTTCTGCAATTTTTATAATTGAATTTTGTAAATTGGCCAATTTTGAAATATGTCTAAGTTCATAATCATTACAATGGAAAATATCTATAAATTGAAGAGCAGGAATAATAAAACTCCAATCACGTTGATAAGGAGCAACAATATCTAGAAAAGTTAGCCAATTATATTTCTTTGCTTCTTCACAAATTCCTTCTAATTCATCATCAAACTTTCCCAATAAACCGGCTCCACCTATGTAAAAAATAAACGGGTCCTCAGTTCTAATGAATTTTTTAATAAAATTCACATCTAAAAATAGATTTGCACCTGGCTCTGTATGATACCGTCTATCTTGATTTTCCAAAATAATAATAATATCTTTTGATGTTCTTGCACTTATTTTCTGTAAATTTACATTTTTTAAATATAAATTTAATGTGTTTTCTATAAATTCGCCAAAAATATCGTTTCCAATAGGACCAATTACTATGATTTCATCTTTTGACAATCCTAATTTTATTAAATTAATTGAAACATTAGCTGCATGTCCACCAATATGCAAGTCTGATTCACAATATATTATTTCGCCCGGATCTGCAATTTTTTTCAAACCATGAACAATAATGTCCGCGACTAATATTCCAGAAATTAATATCATAGAAAATTTACCTCAATACTTTAAAATTTCTTGAATTTTTATTGAAAATTGCTCAAAATTAATTAAACTTCATATATTTTTAATTTCTAATTAATCCATAATAAAAAAATAGTGGAATATTCAAATTATTATCATTAATAAAAAAGGAGTAAAATTATTTTGCCTTATTTAACTGATGAAGAGGGAAAATTTCTTCATAAACTTGCAAGAAAAACTGTTGAGGAATGTGTAAAAGTAGGAAAACCCATAAAAATAGCTGTTCCAGAAGATTCTCCAAAAAAATTACTAGAAAAAGCTGGAGTTTTTGTTACAATAAATACAAAAAGAGGTGGGGAAGAAAAACAATTGCGAGGGTGTATAGGTCGTGTTCTACCTAATGTATCCTTGGCACAAGCCACTATTGATTCTGCTATTGATTCAGCCTTACATGATCCAAGATTTTCCACCGTTATGCCTGATGAATTAGAAAATATTGTGGTTGAAATATCAGTACTAACTCCCCCTGAACTAATTAAAGTTGATAACGTAAAAGACTATCCTAAAATGATTAAAGTCGGTAGAGACGGTTTAATAGTTGAAAAAGGTTGGAATAGGGGGCTTTTACTACCTCAAGTTCCAATAGAGCAAGATCCACCATGGGATGAAGAAAAATTT
>JABXJV010000092.1 GCA_013375355.1 Candidatus Helarchaeota archaeon | reverse complement strand
CGGCAATCCCCGGATCAATGGTTGCTTGCACCTACCCGGGGCTTATCTCAGCTTGCCACGACCTTCATCGGCGGCCAAGCCAAGTCATCCACCAAATGGGGTCGGCGTATCGGGCTCTACTCGTAATTACCCTATATCGATTACACTCGACAAGTATTTTCCCTGCCAATTTCTGGCTCGAAATTGTATTTCGCCCAGCAAATGAAAGTAAGATGTTGTATGACATAATCCACACTGGCTGGCGTTCTTCCCATCATCGTACATTCTTCCTAGCCGCGTTGGCTCAAAATATACTAGGTATGTGGGCATTACCACAGCACAGCCACACAAATTGCAATCCAATGCATTTAAACTGTGATAAAATTAAATATATCACGAATTAATAGATACTTATCGCATGAGACAACGGTATTTTAAACTCAGAGGCGATATAATTTAATTGAATAAATTCCTTAGTCAACCAAAAAAGGTATCATTCAAATTTTTACCACTATGTTTCATAATTTCCTTTTATTTAAAATTTGCCTTTTTTATAAATGACCTAAATTTGCATTAATAATGTAATTCTTTCCAATAATAAATAAAAGAATTAACAAGTTCATTAAAATTTCAATTTGACAAAAATGAAAAATCATGAGAAATATTGTTTTACGTTGAATCTAACAGATTTAGCTTGTTATTAAAAAAATTAATCATTCTTATTAGCTGAAATCTAGATAATAAGGATATTTAAAGGATTTTTTTTGAAATTCAGATTAATAATCAACTATTACTATGTTATTGTTTTTCTATTATTGAAATTTATTTTAAATTTTCAAATTTATGATTAGTATAGATTTGAAAATCACATTGTTTAGATAAAATAATTAAGAAATATTATAGTAGAAACTTTTTAACAAATATTAGTATTGGGAAAATCGTTAAAAATCGAAAAGGTTTTTAATAGATGTTGATATAAATAATCTTAAATTGTATAATGTATGTTGAGGTTTGAAAAGTCGAAGGGTTAAAAAGACGTAGACAAATAGTGAGCCCTTCTCTTGAAGTCTACTTTTTAACCCCCTCCTCCCTACATTCCCCTTTTACTTTCAGGAGAAAGGGCTCACCCAAAAATAAAAAAGATCTTTCTATAATACATCAATAATACTTATTTACGCGATTCTGTTTTCAATTAGATTAATTTAGAGATAAAATTCTAATTTATTAAATTAAATTATTGATAATAGAAAGAAATATTGGAAGTGGACGAATATCGAAAGTGAAAAACAAAGGATGGACGGAATTTTAAAACGTCTAAAAGAAAAATATACCGTAAATATTCATTTCAAGGATAATCCATTTGAAATGTTTATCCGTACTATCTTATCTCAAAATACGAATGATACAAATAGAGATAGGGCCTATAAACGATTGAAGGAAAATTTTGATGATCTTACTCCTGAAAATTTAGCAAATGCGGATTTAAAAAAAATTGAGGATGCTATAAAAGTAGCCGGACTATATAGGATTAAATCAGTTCGAATCCACGAGATCTCAAAATATATTATGGACAATTTTGATGGAAATATCGTTAAAATATTAAATCTTCCATTTAAAGAAGCCAGAAAAAAATTAATTGAATTGAAAGGGATTGGATACAAAACAGCAGATATAATGTTATTGTTTTATTGTGATCATCCAACAATACCCATTGATACCCACATAACTCGTGTTTCTAAAAGGCTAGGATTTGTAGAACAAGATGAAAAATATGAAAAGATTCGAGAAAGCTTAGAAAAATTTATTGAAACGGATAGTTCGGTTTATAAGGAGTCTCATCTTTTGCTAATTGAACTTGGTAGGGATACTTGTAACGCGATCAAACCAAAATGTAAAATTTGCATTGTAGAAAGTTTATGCCCTAAATTAATAAAAAAAAGAGTGAAGAAAAAGGTAAAGAAAAAGGTTAAAAGTAAATCCAAAAAAAAATCTAAAAAAAAGACCAAGAAAAAGACTAAAAAATTATCAAGGGGAACTAAAAAAACAAAAAAATAATTTTATAGGCTGAATAAATACTAAAATTATCTATCATTATTTTAGAGCTGAAATTATTTCTCTGCAAAATGCAGGTAAATCGTCAGGCTTCCTAGATGTTATTATATTGCCATCTCTAACTACTTCTTTATCTACATAATTAGCACCAGCATATATTACATCATCTTTAATTGCGAAGTAACAGGTTGCAGTCTTACCTTCCAAAATTTTTGCAGAAATAAGTAATGATGCTCCATGACAAATTGCAGCAATAATTTTGTTTTTATCAAATGCATTTTTCACCAATTTTACAACAGATGGATATCTTCGTAATTTATCAGGGGCCCATCCACCTGGAATAATAACTGCGTCGAATTTATCAATATCTACTTTACTGGCAGGTAGATCAACCGTAACTGGGTATCCATGTTTACTTTGATAATCATTGCTAGTACCGGACCCAACAATAGTAACTTTAGCTCCTTCTTCGCGCATTCTTAACAAAGGATACCAAAGTTCAAGATCTTCATAATCATTTTCAGCCAAAACTATTATTTCTTTTCCCTTTAAACTCATTCAAATTATCTCCGATAAACTTTGTAAAATTAAAAATACTTTGATATTATAATCGAAGAAATTTTAAAAACCCTTTTTGAGTTCTTATAAAAAGAGTATAACGCTTTTAGTTGAGTAACCGTGCCACGAGCTGATATAGATTCTATTTTCAATCCAAAGAGTGTTGCAATTATAGGTGCTTCAAGGCAAGAAACACGAAATGGATATCATGTATTAAAAAATATCAAAGATATTGGTTTTACTGGAAAAATTTATCCCATAAATCCTAAAGCAGATGAGATTCTTGGATATAAAGTCTATAAACACCTCAATGAAATTGATGGAGATGTGGATAACGCAATAATCATATTGCCAACCAATATAGTAGTGCAAGCTGTCCAGAATTGTGTTAAAAAAGGAGTAAAATCTGTCATTATAATTACTGAGGGATTTGGCGAGACTGGGACCGATGAAGGGAAAAATATGCAACAAGAATTGAAAAAAATAGCCAATTCTAGTCCTATTCGCATAGTCGGTCCTGGAACAATGGGAGTTGTGAACCTTCCAAACTTCATTTCAACGTATGTGAACCTAGGAGGGCTTCAACAAGATGGCAAACTAGCTTTTATAGCCCAAAGCGGCATATTTGCTGGCGGGATGGTTCGGTATTTTGCATCTCATGATTCTAAATTGAGCAAGATCATTAGTTTAGGAAATAAAGTTGACGTTGATGACTCTGATATTATCGATTATTTAGCAGAGGACAAACAGACGAGAGTAATTGCTTTATACATGGAGGGAATTAGATCTGTAGAAAGGCTCATAAAATCAGCAAGAAATTTTGCAATTAAAAAAGGACCAATTGTTATATTGAAGGGCGGGCGAACACCAGAAGGAGCTAGGGCGGCGAATTCCCACACATCTTCTTTAGCAGTAGATGACAGAGTTTTTGAAGGAATTGTTCGACAAACCGGT
>JABXJV010000091.1 GCA_013375355.1 Candidatus Helarchaeota archaeon | reverse complement strand
TTACTCCAGGTGATATAATTCAAGTTATCGAATATATTAATTAAAATTTAATTTTTATGAAGCATTCGAAGAGGCGTAATAGAAAAACAAAAATAGAAGAACTTATAAAGAAAAATCCCAAGTTAGAAGCCTTAAGGAGGCTTCCGCCAGAAGTTATTGCACGTGCTATAAAATCAAAGATGAATGAAGAAGACAACAAAAAATGAAGTCTATAAAAATTATTTTATGTGTAAAGTAAGTGTAATAATTCCCACATATAACAGGTTTTCATTTCTTGTTGAAGCAGTAAAGTCGGTCCTTTCTCAGACTTTTGCTAACTTTGAACTAATAATAGTGGATGATGGTTCAACCGATGAGACTCGCAGAATTCAGGAAATTTATCGGGAAAGAGTTAAATATCTCTTTCAAGAAAAAAGAGGTGTAAGTTCCGCAAGAAATAAAGGAATTATAAATTCCAGTGGAGAATATATCTGTTTTCTTGATTCCGATGACCTTTGGAAAAAAAATAAACTTGAGATTCAGGTTAATTTTATGGATAATAATAGGGATTTTTTGGTCTGCTATACTGGTGAGATATGGATAAGAAATGGTGTGAGGGTTAATCAGATGAAAAAGCATAAAAAATATTCTGGTATGATTTATGATAAATGCCTCCCCCTATGCATAATAAGTCCTTCCAGCGTGATGATGAGAAGAGAAATTTTTGATAAAATCGGGTTTTTTGATGAGAATCTTCCAATATGTGAGGATTATGATATGTGGTTGAGAATTTCCAAGGATTACCCAATATTTTTTATCGACAAGAAATTGATAATAAAGAGAGGGGGACATCAAGACCAATTATCCCGTCAATACTGGGGTAATGATCGGTTTCGGATTAAGGCTTTGACGAAAATGCTCGACAATGGAAACCTAAATCCTGAACAGAAAATGCTCACTATTATGGAACTTCAGAAAAAATGTGATATACTTTCAAAAGGTTTTTTGAAAAGAGGAAAATTAAAAGAGTTTAATCAATATAAACAACTGCAAATTTCTTACAGTTCATTGTAAAAAAAGTCCACTTTTTTGTAAAGAAAGTTTGCAGAAAAATTCATAAACTATAAGCAAGTTATGATGAAGGGTATAAAGAAAAGTATAAAAAATATTGAAATAGCCTCTATTGATTATAGAGATACTACATTTATTTATACATTTCCTGTAAAAATAGAGGGGATAATTGAATCTATAAAGAGGGTAGGGCTTTTAAATCCTATTCTCCTTTTTGAGTATGATAATAAATACAAAATAATCTCTGGTTTTAAAAGGGTTCTTGCCTGTAAATCACTATGTTTTGATATCATCGATGCCTTTGTATTTGAAAGTGGTTCAATTTCTGAACTGAAGGCTTTTATGATCGCTGTTTATGATAATATTTCAATACGTGAACTGAATATTATTGAAAAGAGCATTATATTAAACAAATTGAAAAATTATCATAATTTGAAATACAATGAAATAATCAGAGATTTTATGCCTCTTATTGGATTGGAACCAAACAAGAAACTTCTTGAAGATTATATATCTTTATCTAAACTTGATGATGACTTAAAAGAACATATCGTAAATCGTGAGATTCCAATAAAAATATTATCTCTAATAGCCTCAATATCAAACGATAAGTTACCATTAATATCGGAACTTGTAATAAAGTTGAATCTGGGCACGAATAAAATAAAGGAACTTGTTAATCTCATTGATGAAATTACTGAAAGGGATAAAATAGATATTGAAAGATTGCGTTCCGATTTGAATCTGGATAGCATAAT
Organism: Candidatus Helarchaeota archaeon; assembly: GCA_013375355.1. The sequence goes on along the minus strand of JABXJV010000091.1, from coordinate 1,178 downwards.
AAAAAATGAAAGAATGACTTTATCACAAAAATGGGAGAGAATTGTTAATTCATTGAGAAGAAAAAGATTCCCGATGTGGAGCAAAATAGAAAAAAAACTTTTACGAAACATATCTTCTCTTGCTCTTCCGCAGAATGTAAATTTGAGTTATCCTCCTTATCTGGAAGGTGACAAGTTTAGAATTGAGATGGAGTTTTCCACACCTGATGAATTAAAAAGTGTTGGTAAAAAATTGATTGATATTTCTAAAAAAGAAGAATTATCCGAAATTGTTAAACTAATATAATTTAAAGTTTTTTCCACCATGGCGGATACGCTGGGGTGGATGTGCAACTTTTTTTCAAGAAAGTTGAAAATTTAGAAACTCACCTATGTTTTAATTATTATATAAAATGCAGAAATTTTTACCAGATAAAATTGTTATAGAGAAGGGCTGCGAGAATGACGTTATAACTCTGAATATTTTGAAAAAACTTTCTCATATTCCAATAGAGTATTTTGATGGCAAAGATAGTGAATTTTTAGACCAAAACATTGTAGTTGTAAGAAAATATAAGGACAATTATTTTAAGCGATGTCCTGGCAGTCCAAATGTGATTTGCTGTAATTATTATGTTCTTAAGAATGCAGAAAACTGTCATCTTAACTGCACATATTGTTTTTTGCATGAATATTTTAAGGGTAGGGCGATAGTGATTTACTCGAATATTGAGAAGATGTTTGATGAAATAGATAGAATATTAAAAAAAAATCGGCGAAGATTTTATCGTATAGGGACTGGTGAATTTTCGGACAGTTTGGCTCTCGATGATTTGACTAATTTTAGTAAATTAATTGTCCCATTTTTTGCTGAATATAATAATGCTCTTCTTGAACTGAAGACCAAAAGTGTTAATATAAATAATTTGCTTGAACTGAATCACAAAAAAAGGACAGTTGTTTCATGGTCTATTAATCCCGATAAGGTGATTTATGAGGAGGAGAGTTTATCTCCGTTGTTGGATGAGAGATTAAAAGCTGCGAAGATTTGCGTCGAGAATGGTTATCGGATAGGTTTTCACTTTGACCCTATAATTTATTATCAAGGATGGGAAGAGGATTATAGGGTGGTAGTGGAAAAAATTTTCAGTTATGTACCTCAAAAGGAGATAATTTGGATAAGTCTTGGAAGTTTCAGG
>JABXJV010000090.1 GCA_013375355.1 Candidatus Helarchaeota archaeon | reverse complement strand
CTATAACTCTAATTGTCTTTTTAAATTTGTCTTGTAATGTTCTGATTATTTTCCCCCTTGGTCCAATTATGGAAGCTATATCGCCTTTCCCAACTTCTAATACTATTAAATGACCAATATCATATGCTTTAAAAAAACTGATGTCAGATAATGCTTTGAAATTTTTTTCCAGTTCCATTATTGCGTTGGAAATATCAATATCAAGCTGAGTTATTTCTCCGTATTCCAATTTTTCATTACAATTAGCACAAAGCACTCCAGTCTTCGCACAAATTTTGCATATAGGTATTTTTCGCATAGAGTAATCCCAAAGTCTAAAAATTCATGTAAGGTTTTTTTTAAAACTTCAATAAATACAACAAAAAATTTTATTTTAAGCTTTTGGATAAATTTTCCCATTTTCTACTAAATAATCTTTATCCTCTTCCACCATTGGAAGATTCTGGAATAATTTGTGATTTAAATCAATGATATTAAAAATGGCGTTATTAAATTCAAAAAAATTATACCAAAAATGCAAAAAAGATTTACATATCGCGAACCAATATTAATAATTAGAGTTTTTATTTTAAAACTTAAAATAAGTGTAAATAAATGGTTTCTGTTTTTTTACTAATTTGCACAAATTTAAACAAAAAATTAAACCTTAACTATTTTTAAATTAAATATTTGGTGATTTAAATGGGTATTTTTAAACGTAAAAGTGAAAAACTAACCACAGAAATTCAAAAATGGATTAAACAGCTGGATAAATTGAACATAAATCAAAATAGTTTAGCAAATAAACTATTTGAGCAAATCGAAAAGCTTATAGCTGCAAATAAAGATGGAAAGCCAAAAATTGCAGGGAAAATAGAAGATCAAATATATGATTTTTTAGAAAAACAAACAGAATTGCTTAATATTATAGAAAGTATAGGAGGAATTGAACGTAAAATTGTCGAGGTTAATCAGATTTTAATTGAAATTAATGATGAACAAAAAATATTAGAAGCAATAATAGTTTCAACAAAAAATTTAGCTAAATCAACATTTGATGTAAAAAAAGATATGCAAAATGATATTAAGAATGAAATTCAAGGTATTTTAAATGCATATAAATTAAAAAGAGCCCAAATCACAAAATCAATAAATAATATCAACGAACAATTGTCTTCGAATATTAAAAAAGTTGATTTTATTTAAATCAATATCTTTTTTTTTTGGGAAAACCACAGAAATTTATATTTATCTTACTTTTTTTAAAGCCTATGATATTTTAAAATGAAACAACCTAATTTCTAAATATAATTTTACAATAATTTGTTAAGTTATTTTAAAAATTGCATATTAGGGGTCTTAATGGAAAAATACGTTAAACATCCGCTTATCAAAGACAGAAAAATACAAAGAAGAATTTATCAAGAGACGCTACTAGCTTCTTGTGCAAATAATAATAGCTTAATTATTTTACCTACAGGTCTTGGTAAAACTATAATTGCTGTCCTCCTTTCTGTTTATCGATTGAAAAAATTTCCAAATTCAAAAATTGTATTCCTTGCACCTACAAAACCACTTGTAGAACAGCATTATCAAACTTATAAAAAGGTCTTAACAGTAAAAGAATCTCTTCTTACAATATTAACAGGAAGCTATTCACCTGAGAAACGTAAATCATTATGGGAAAAGTCAAAAATTATCTTTATTACTCCTCAAACTTTGCAAAATGACCTAATTAATAATAAAGTAAGTATATCTTCTACATCATTAATGATTTTTGATGAAGCTCATCGAGCAATTGGTAATTACGCATACACGTTTTTAGCAAATAAATACATGGAAGTTGCAGATAATCCATTAATTGCTGCCTTAACTGCTTCTCCTGGAAATGAAGAGAAAATCAAAGACGTCATAGAGAATTTATTTATTGAAAATATTGAAATTCGGGATGAAAAAAGCAAAGATGTTTCACCATACATCCAAGATATTAAGATAGAGAGAAAATTTATTGATTTGCCTGAAGAATTTAAACAAATCAAATTAATGATTGAAAAGAAACTTAAATATTATTTAAAGGAATTAAAAAAATACCAATTCGTTATAACTATTAACTTAAAGGAAATTAATAAAAAAGATCTCTTGACAGTTCAAAACCGGATTCAAGCAAAAATAAAATCTGGGGAAAAAAATACAGAAATTTTTGAATCTGTGAAAAATATTGCTGTCGCAGTTAAGCTCTCACATATGTTAGAACTATTAGAAACTCAAGGTCTTACTTCATTAAATGAGTACTTTAAAAAAATGAAAGCTGGAAGAAAAAAATCTGATTTAGTTATTGTAAATGATGAACAAATGGAAAAAATAGAAAAAATTATGCAAGATCTTATTTCAAAGAATATAGATCATCCAAAAATTGAAGCTTTAAAGCAAACTTTAACTGAGCAGCTTCATGAAAATGAGAAATCACGAATTATTGTTTTCATTCATTATCGAGTTTCAGCACAGAAGGTCGTTGAAGTCTTAACAGATCTAGATAAAATTTATCCAATTAAATTTATTGGACAACAAAGTAAACGTGGAGATAAAGGTCTCAGTCAAAAAGAACAAATAAGTATACTACAGAAATTTCGAGATGGTGAATATAATGTTCTAGTTGCAACATCTGTCGCAGAAGAAGGATTGGATATTTCTGAGTGTGATCTTGTTGTTTTTTATGATGCGGTTCCCAGTAGCGTTCGTGCAATTCAAAGGAGAGGGAGAACAGGCAGAAAATCTCCTGGAAAAGTCATAATGTTAATAGCTAAGGGGACAAGAGACGAGGGATATTATTGGGCATCTATTTCTAAAGAAAGAAAAATGAAAAGAATGCTTCAAGAATTACAAAAAATTTCGGTTGATATTAAAGATAAAAAAACAAAAATTTCTTCAAAACAAACAAAAATTGATAAATTCTTTTAAAATAAATTCTAAAAATTATATCAATATCATTAAATTTCCTTTATCATATGGATTATTTAATTTTCTAAAATGATTTATCATAGCTTGTGAAATTGAAAATGGCAGAAAAAAATATGCCAAAATGCAAAATTTGCGAAAAAAGAATCGAATCTGGCGAGGTTTGTGAGTATCACGAACTAGCTAGGAAAAATATTAATGAAAATTATGATAGTTGGAATGAAGCATACGGTGGAGATCTTTCCTTAGAAGAATATATAAAAAAAATTGCTGATCATGAAAAATCTGGAAGATGGGTAAAAGAAGTAGCAAAATATCTTTTAGAAAATAAAAAATTTTAAAGAATCTCAAATTAAATAATTTACATTTAAAACGTTTTCAGGGTCTATGACGCTTTTTAATTTTCGTAACAATTTTAATTCTTCATCATTAAATCCTGATTGGACGTTAAATTTGCTAATTCTTTTCTTTTTACTATCTGATGGGCTAATTATTGGATCAATACGTAATGTTGCTTTAATTACTATTCCAAATATTCCTTGTGAGCCTATATAAAGTGAAGTAATGTCATATCCAGAGACTGATTTTAAGGTTTTTGAGCCAGTATGAATTAACTCTCCATTTGGTAATATCACTTCTAAACCTAAAATGGAATCAACTGTTTTGGCCTGATTTTCTCCTATAATATTGTTAAATATCATCTGTCCTATATTAAACTCAGAATTATTATCTGTAAATGGAAGAAATGTAAAATTATCTTTTTTAAGAATTTGGTCTAAGTATTTAGCTTTAACTCTTGGCTCCACAACAACATATCGATTTGCAATATTAATTTCAGAAATTTCACTAAAATTATTAAAAATTAGAAAAATATATTGTGTATCTTGTGATTTAGGTTTTATTTTAAATTTATCGGAATAATTAAAATATATTTGTATATGTTCTGAATTCGCAAAATGTAATATATTTATAATTTCTTCCTTCTTCGTTATAAAGACTTGAAAAACTGAACCTGTCTTATCACTTTTAATATTATTTGTTTGTAGATATCGTTCAATCTTTAAAGACATTTTAATAAGAATAAGAAGTGATTTTTAATTATAAAGTAATTATTTCGTAATGTCTCTCTTTTTCCAGCGTAAATTTTTTGTATGGCAACGTCTACATCTTATTGCCGATTGAGAATTTGTGGCACCACATTTTCTGCATATTTTATAGAATAATAGTGACTTAACAGCAATCGATTTTTTAACAGGATCTGTGATTGGCATAATTGATTCAATTTTGATTTATTTTTTTCATAATACCTTATATAACTAGTAACATCAGCATTTAATAATTTAACTATTCAAGATTGACAATCAATGCTTAAATATCTCTTAAAATTAATTGTCGGGGATTAAATAAAGATTTAAGAATAATAAATTAAGTAAATATATTTTTTATTAATTCTTTAGCGCTACTGAAGCCGGTTATTTCTCCTTTGAAATTTATTAATTCTTGCTCATATTCTTTTTCAAATCTCATTAATAATTCTCTATGCCGTTCTATAATTAATTCGTTTGGCAAACCTGAAGTGATAAGAGCTGCTATAGCATATCGTCCAGTTTGCAGTTGTATTTCAAAATGCTCATAAGAAAGCTTTTTCATCGCAGTTTCTTTAGCGTCTTTTGATAGTTCTATTCCAAAACTTTGAATCGCAGCTAAAAACCCACCAATTAAATAAGGATTAGGCGATTCTTCAGTAAAATTGTAATTATACATGGTCACTCCCCGTTCCTTATTGATTATCATTAAAGTAAATAATATTTGATTTGAATATTGTTCATTCATTTTATCCAATTGATTTTTTAACCTTAAATTTCCAGTTTCAATAAACTTCTTCGTAGATTCAACTATATTTGGTGATTTGAAATAAGTTTCAGAATATGTATCTGAAAGAGTAATTGTAACGTCAATCAAGTTTAATATATCGTATTCTAAGTTAATATATGTCCTATCCCATATTTCCTCATATTTAATACCTTCTAAATTATTAATCCATTTATTAAATAAGCTTTTAAATATTTTTGTTGCCTTTAAGTCAGGGAAATATGTATTTGATTTTATATTTAATTCCTTAAGTATTAGGAGTATATCATCCACAGGAGCTTTCTCAAAACACAGTTTATATAGCTCTGAGAGGCGGGTGGCAAATTCAAAGGCATTATAAATTTTATTCGTAATAGTGTCCATGGTACTTACGATTTTGGATGAATATTGTATTGCGAGGTTTATTAAATTTTTAATATAAGCTAAGAATCCAGTTGCTTGCTTGATATCCCTTAAATACACATCTATTATTATCTTGTCTTTTATTTTTAAGTCGATTATAATGATATCTCCTCCAACTTTCGCCTCTCCACAATAAATCTTTCGGTAAACGTCTTTATATTCTTCCACTTCTGTGACATCTAATGATGAAATCTGTTCCTTTGTAATTTGATACGCTATATCTTTATTGAGCCCTGAAAAATCAATTTGAATTTGACTTTTCTGCAATTTCTCCATTAAGTCTATTGTTTCTGATAAAACCATTTTTTTGGGCTGCACCAAGGGGCATTTAATTTGAACCATTGTGGGAGTAATTTCCCTTGAAATTGATTCTTTTCCAATTGTATAATATGAGACAGTTCCATGAATTCTAGTTCTTCCACACGTTAAGGGAGTTAACATAAAGTCCAAGCCAAGAGATTCACCAGGTTCAAGTATTTTTATTGTTTTTTCTGGGGTCCCAAGTTCATACTGTTGTTCTTTAACATTTATTTTTACTGAAATATCCTTAATGGTATCAATGGTTGGATTCACCACGACTACTTTATACCTTATGTTACCGCCAAGATAATCGTATGCTCTTTTTAATAGGAGATATTTTTTTCCTAATTTAATCTTCTCTACTTCTTTGAAAATAATAGAACTACCTTTTATTCTTCCACTAATTTCTTCCTTATGTAGCAGATCTACAATTAAGTGATGAATATCATCTTTTTTTAAACCAGTTTTTGAAGAAATAAAATTAAATGATACTTCATCATAAATCGATGAAATTTTTTTAATATAAATAGCTGCCTCATACTTTTTTTTCCGATTCTCTTCAACAATTTTTGCTAATTTTTCTTCCTTCCTTCTTTTAAAGTCTTCTCCACTAGAAGCTATTTTATAAGAATAAGCTCCCAAAATTATATTAGTTATTAAAAGAAGAGCTAAAATCGGACCATTTGCTAAAGTTAAATTTAAGGGTGTGATCATTATTGCATCAAGTATCAAAATTATATTTATACTGAAAGGGGTAATACCTTCTAACAATAGCACCATTAATATTAAAAGGTTTAAAAGCATAACTGAAATCTGACTAACAAATAGTAAAGAAATAAGTAAATATATGAGATATCCATAAAGACCAATACAAATAATAAGCCCAAGAATTAGAATCTTCTTATTTATTTGAACAGCTCCAATATAGAGTAAGATTCCTGCAATACAACCAGGAACTACGAAAATAATATTTATTATCAGGGTAATAATGGATATATCGGGCAGACCTTTAGGTAGAATAAAATAAATTATCGAAAATATTATAATTCCAATTCCAATACTTAAATTTCGTGCATTTTTCAAATTAATATCCCTAAAAAAAATTTGTTAAAAGTTTTTGTTAAAATTTTAGAATAAATTTGATTTTTATTTTAAAAAATATGAAAAAGTCCTAAGTTACTATACCACTACAATCTGGACAAATTCTCGTATGTACAGAGATTGGTGCTGAACAGTGGGGACAAGTTCGAACGGGATTACCACATTGTGAACAGATTCTTTTTGTGGAAGGTAGAGCTGCTTTACAATGCTGACAAATTACTTTTGCTCCTTTAATTTTTGGAACTATTTCCGTTTGGGTTTCATTAGTGGTGCTAACCTCCGATTCAGTAGGAGTAAGGGGTGTACTACTCGCTTTTTTTTCTGGCTCACTTATGGGTTGCTCTAAGCTTATAGACTCTGTTGTTTTTTCCTTTGTACTTGAATCATCAAGTAAGTCGGTTAATTCTGTAAGTGCGTCATCGAAACTTTGTATTTCCGAAGATTCAGAACTTTCTTCAGTAGTTTCTAAAAGTTTTTCCAAATCAGTTAATGTCTCTTCAAATTCTTCTTCAGCTACTATAGGTTCTTCTGGAACAGCTTGTTTTTGAACAGCTTTTTCAACAAGCTTTTCTGGGTCTTCATCCTCTATCCTCATTTCTATTTTCTTTTCTACTTTATCAATTAAGTCGTCTAATTGTCCAACGAGGTGTTTATCATATTCATCTATCGAAACAGATTTTTTTTCTAAAATCTTAGCCTTAGCCTCTTTTGTTGAACTTGGAATTATTCTAGTAAGCTTAAGGATACCTTTTTTCTGGAATTTTCGTAAAGTGCTCATAAGTTCTACTTTATTCATTGAGAAAATATTGCAAATATCTTCTACAGTATTCCTTCCATCGCACATCTTCAAAATTTTTTGTTCATTTTTCGACATTTTTACTTTAGGTTCTTCAACTGTTAAGATAGGAAAGTTGTAAATAATTTCATCATCTAATACTTCAGGTTCTGCCCCTTTGGGTTGAAATTCTGGGATTACTTTTTTTTCTATAATAGGCTTTGTTGGAATTGTAGGTTTAGTAATAGGCTGTGCCACTTTTTTTGACTCTGGAGTCTTTGCTACAAATGGCGCTGGTCTTTTTGGTTGCGAAGGAGTAGGAGTCTTTATTATCTTTGGAGCAGGTGGTTTTGGCTTAGTTACCTTTTTAACCTCTTTGGTTATTATTATTTGAGGTTTTTCTGTAGGTTTAGGTGTTTTGCCTCCAATCACCCGTTTTAATCTAACCCAACCTTTCTTTTGATATTTCTTTAGAATTTCGTTGACTTTCAATCTGGGAATCTTTGTTTTTTGACAGATTTCTGTTATAGTCTTTTCTCCATCAATATTATGTAGAATCGAAGCTTCATCCATCGGAAATTTCTTTTTATCAATAGAAACTGTTAGAACTGGAATTCTTTCAGCGCTCACAGCAGTCTTTTTTCTAGGTTCAGTTTTTTTCTTAACTGGAGTAAGTTTAATTATTTCATCTTCTATCTTATCAGCAAATCTAAACATTCTACTTTTAAATGCCAATAGTTGACCTACCGGTCCTTCTCTAGTATGTAAAACAAGTATGGAATTCTCTGTAATTTTAAAAAAAACAAGGTTTACACCAGAAAGGGGTATGCTGTGGTCCCCAACACCCAAAAGTTTAAAATTTTCCTGAATATATGATTGAAGAAACGGGAGATATTTTTTTAAAGCTCCTTGCATGTAATAAACTTTATCATTTTCACCAAATATTCCTAAGTAAGTGGTTTGTGATAAAATTTTATTCATATACTCGATTATTTCGTTCGCAATGGCATCCATTTTTTATTTGTTCCCTCACTTAAAATTATATGAGGACTAGCGCCTAAATAATTTATACTTATTGATATTATACGATTCCTTGCAAATAAATTTTAATTTCTTCCAAATTAATTTTTAGTTTTTTTAATTTATATGTATAATTAAAAATGGAAATACGCGCACTTTTTAAGATTCCTTAATGAATGGAAAGTTAAATGAGTTGTCATTCAAAATCCGCTTTAAAAAATTATTAAAAGGATTAGAAACTAGTTATATAATACTCTTATTTAAAAATTAATTTGATGGACTTGCTGGGATTCGAACCCAGGACTTCTGCCACGTGAAGGCAGCGTCATAACCAGCTAGACCACAAGTCCTTACATAAGAATTAGTTTTTATAAGATTTTTTTTATTCTTTAAATTTTAAAAAGAATCTGTAGAAATATTTAATTTTATAGTAACAAATAGACAAATTATAGATTTTAAAGTAATTAAAGGTTGTGTTAAAAGAATATGCCGAAAACTATTCAAGATATCAAAGAGTTTATAGAAATTTCAAAACATGCGACTGAATGTAGGATTAAGAGAAAAAAAGAAGCTGTAAAACTGAAATTAAGAACTAAAAAAGCTTTATATGTATTAAAAATCGAGCCTAATGAAGCAGAAGAAGTAATAAAAAAGATAAATTGTCAAATTATTGAAATGTAAAATTATCAGGATTAGATTTGTATTAGTGGATAAATCAGGATCGTTGTAGGTTTAAGAAATAAAACAATTATTAATAAAGATAATAAGAAAAAAGAAATTCCTAATCCAATAGAAATTGGTAATCCGGGAAGCATTTTCCTTTTTCGTAATAATTTAAATGTAATTTTAACTCCAATTAGCACTCCGATTATGCTCGCAAAAAAAGGTAATAATGAGATGATTATTCCATAACTCATTAGAAAACTAAAATAAGAATTTGGAACTCTAGAATTATATAATATATGAGCTGTGAGCAAAGTATAAAAAACCAAGTCTCCTAAGCCAATTTCCCATTCTTCGGAACCAAATGAAAGTTGTTTCATATAATTTTCTTCATCTTTTCGATTTAATTCTACAATTTGCTTTATTGGTCCTTTCTTAACAGCATAAATATCCCAAATTGAAAATAATGCTAACATCATAAAAGTGGTCCATGATGGCAACCAAATACCTAAGAATGAGCCTAAACCTCCGCCTATAAATAAAAGGGATGTGTTTTTTCTCCTTTCTGAAGCGTTTTCAGAAAATAATTGGTAGGTGATTAAAATTCCTAATACAATTGATATGATTGTTAGTGGTATATCAAAATAATTTATATTAAAAATGACCATTAAGAAGTAACCATAAAAAATAATAATCATAATCGTAAGGATAAGGAAACTTGTGAACAAAATAGCTCTTAATAGTTGCATTTTTCCATATTTTATAATTAAAAAAATAAGAAATCCTCCAACAATTCCGAAACCTAAATAAAATAGAGCATTGAAGAGACCGAATGTTGCCCCTCCAATTGCTTCAGGAAAGATTACTGCTTCTTGATATACTTCTCCAGAAATAATTGCAATTAAAGTTAAAACCGCGCTAATGATTATTGTAATTATTATGGGAATAGTAGTAGATTTTTTAATGTGAAGTACTAATTCGGAGGTCAAAAATATCTACCAAATTTATAATTTTTTAATAAATTTCATCCGTTTTTGGAGCATAGGCTTCTATTTTAAGATCTTCATTGATTTTCTTTGCAAATTCAACGCATGCATTTTCTTCACCATGTATACAAAATATTTTTGCGTCTGGATTTAAATCCAGATTTTCTATGAATTTCCATAATTGATTTTTATCTGAATGGGATGAAAAATTATAGATCTTTAATTTCGCATCAACTTGGATTTTTTTATGGTCCTCTTTAGAAACAAAATATCCATTATCAAGTAATGAACGGCCTGGACTTTCGGGGACTTGATAGCTTACAAGAAAAATCCCATTATTTTCATTTTCAGCAAGGGATTCTAAATACATAACAGCAGTTCCGCCTTGTAACATACCACTAGGAGCAATAATAATCCCTGGCTTTGACATAGCTGCCAATCGTTCTTTCTTCTTTTTTCTATGAAATGATATAAGCTTTCCCTTTTTCAAAGCAGATTTATAAAAATCAAAATCTCTCATAAAATTTGGGTGATCCCTTATAATTAAACTCGCCGATCGTGCCATCCCATCGATATAAATTGGACATTTAATATTGTATTTATTTAAAACAAGCAAAATTTCTTGAGATCTACTCACACCAAAAGCAGGAACTAAAACTATCCCATCATTTTCAATTATTTGATTTACCTCTTGGATAAATTCTCCTTCGGTTTGTAATCGATCTGGATGTTCTTCTAATGCATAGGTGCTCTCAATAATGACATAGTCTAGATTGGGAAAATCCATATGTGCATTATTGACCAATCTAGTTTGGGTCAAATTAAGGTCACCGGTATATAGAATTCTCTTTCCATCAATTTCTAATAAAGCTAAAGCACTACCAGGAATATGACCTGCATTATAGAAAGTCAATGAAATTCCGTTTTTAATTTTTACTTTATTATATCCGAAAGTTTGTGTGTTTTTTATCATCTGAATTACTTCCTGCCTTTCATAAGGCAGGAAATACTTAGAGATTTTAATCGTATCGAAAATAATTAAACGTGCCAGATCAATGGTGGGTGGTGTTGTAAGCAATCTTGGAGCCGCAGCACCACTATATAGAATAGGTAAACCACATGAATGATCTGCATGACAATGTGATAGGATAATAAAACTTAAGTCTTTTGGACTGATATTAGAGGGAAATTTAGGAGGTTTTCCCATCATCATTCCATAATCTAATAGTAAATTTTTATTTTCAGAACTAACTGAAATAGCGGACCCGCCTATAGTCCTGCAGCCACCTAAAAATTTCATCTCGACCATTGGATTCAGTCCTATTTTAACCCAGTACACTTACATATTTTAATGAAAATAAGCAATCAATTCATTCTATTTGACAAGAGTATTAAAAAAAAAGCCTTTTTTAAATTTAGTAATGCAATCAGATTGTAATTAAAATATAAAAAATAGGTGAAAAAATTAAATTTTAACAAATATATTCAAAGCTAGTTTTTTCTGTGTTTGAATTTAGGCCCATTTCTTTTTTGATGGTTTCTTTTTCATTGTTTAATTTTACTTCCATTCCCATTATTTGTTCATGTGTAAAATCAGCATCCATAGTAAGAGCCAATTCTTCATTTAGAACTTCAATTAATCTTAAAGATGCTTTCAAATCGTATGAGTCTCCATTCATAGCTGCATATCCATTAGTTTCGGCAAGTAAAACCAAACCGTCAATTGCAAAATTTCTTTTTGCTAAGGTTGGTACTAGTCCGTTTACGCCAACTACCACTCCTTTGTTTATTTTTTG
>JABXJV010000089.1 GCA_013375355.1 Candidatus Helarchaeota archaeon | reverse complement strand
TTTACCTACTCAAAGTACCATTACATGTCCAAATTGTCATGTAGTGGCACACAAAGATGACTATTTAGAGTATTTGAAGATGAAAGGCGAATGTCCAGCTTGTAATGCTAAATTAACACTGAAAGGTAAATAATCCGTAAAAATTTGTATATATTAATAATACACCTTAAAAATTTTATTAATTTTATAAGCCAAGAAATTGAAATTAATTTTTAGGTAATTGGATCTAATTTAATAGCTAGAAATTTACATTTTTACTTTAAAAACTTATGATTTATTATTGAATTGAATAATTATCCAAATTTTTACCCGACAAATATTTTACGATTTTTATGTTTTTGTCTAAAAAATAATAATTAGTCAATATTACGCCTAAGTCATAAGGTTTATTTAGTTTGAATTTTTAAATAATGTTGTAAATCTTAATGGAAGTGGTTATTTTACCCGACGCTATTAAACCTAAGAAAAAGGCTTTAGGAGATAATGATTATTTATTATCATACTCACGTCATCTTGAAAGACGAATAAGGGCATTAGAGACAGAAAAACAGATCCTCGAGGCAGAAAAAATACGATTCGAACGGGAGATTCGCACTCTTAAAAATGAATTGGACAGAATGCGACAAACACCTTTAGTTACAGCTGAAATTGTTGATGTTTTAGAAGATAGTAGAGTGGTTGTAAAAAGTTCTACCGGTCCTAATTTCGTCGTCCACGCGTCTTCTCGGATTCCTAAAGGTGATTTAAAGATTGGAGCTCGTGTCTCGCTTAACCAGAGGCATTTTTCCGTCATGGAACTTTTACCGGGAGAGACGGATCCGTTTGTTCGAGGCATGGAAGTAGAAACTGCCCCGCCAGTCACTTACGCGGACATCGGAGGTCTTGAAGATCAAATTAGAGAATTAAAAGAAACTGTTGAACTTCCTTTAAAACATCCAGAACTTTTCAAAAAAGTTGGAATCGAACCACCTAAAGGCGTACTTTTATGTGGACCTCCAGGAACTGGAAAAACCTTAACTGCAAGAGCTGTTGCTAATGAAACCAACGCAACATTTATTCGGGTAATAGGTAGTGAACTAGTGCAAAAATTTATTGGTGAAGGGGCAAGATTAGTTCGAGAAATCTTTCATATGGCTAGAGATAAAGCCCCAACAATTGTGTTTATTGATGAATTGGATGCTATTGGCTGCAAGCGTCTTGAAGTTGCAACATCTGGAGATAGAGAAGTTCAAAGAACCTTAATGCAACTACTTTCCACTCTAGATGGGTTTGATTCAAGAGGTGAAGTCCGGATTGTAGCAGCCACAAACCGACCTGATATAATAGATCCTGCATTAATGAGACCTGGTCGATTTGATCGTATTGTAGAATTTCCATTTCCAAACGATGTAGCTAGATTACAAATATTCAAAATTCATACGCGTTTAATGAACTTAGATGAAACCATCGATTTAAATAAACTTGTTAAATTAACAGAAGACGCTTCAGGTGCGGATATAAGAACAATCACTATTGAGGCAGGTATGTTTGCAATCCGAGAATTTAGGGAAGTTATTACAGGAGAAGACTTTGAAAAGGCTATAGAGAAAGTAATTGGCAAAGAAGAACCATCTGATACACATAAGAAAATGTATATGTAATTTTTTTTTCTCTTCTTATAAATTTTTGATTTGTGTTTACTAATTTGCAAAAATTTAGTCAAGACAACGATAACTTTTTATTTTTAATACAAAAAATTAGAAGTATTGCTCGCTTTTTATTCCATTTAAATACTAAAGAATCAGAATTATTTTTTCCTGATAATGTTGAAATTCAGATCTCTAAGAAGACTCAGAGGATTAGATACGTGTTTATCGATGGAAAATTAATCTGTTCAATAAGACCAAACGATGGTTTAATACTCCTAACTATGACTGGCGGTGAAATTTTAAAGAACATAATTAAACCTCCCAGAATGCGAGTGAAAATCAAAAATGAAGTTAAAGATTTTGTAAGTCAAGGTCGAAATGTCTTTGCAAAACATGTAATTGATGCAGACAATGAAATACGTCCTTATTCAGAAGTTTTAGTTGTAAATGAATCTGACAATTTATTAGCTATAGGAAAAGCGAATCTAAATCGTGAAGAAATGTTAGCGTTCCAAAAGGGTGTTGCAGTCAAAGTAAGACATGGATTAAAAAATAAAATTTATTTTTGTTTAAGCAGAATTATTGCTTTTGCCAAATTTCCCTTAGATTCTATTAAGGCGTTTTCTGCTTTTTCAGGAGTAACTCCAGCTTGTTTGGAAACTAATTCAATATCTTCTAAAGGTGGTTTATACTCTGTTATTTCTTCGATTTCAGTTTGTTCTTCGGTAATTTCCTTCTCAACTTTTTCTATTTCTTCCCCTTCCAACGTTTGTTCTACCCCTGTTCCTACTACCTGATAAACTTCACCTTGTTGTAAAAGCATTTTAGTTACATTTTCAGGATTATTAATTACTATTTTGTTATCATTAGTATAAATCACTACTTTTTCTACATCTTTTATTTCGTCCATGTTCATACCTTGTTTACCCATCTTCCTCATCATTTTTTTCATTGATTTAGAACTAGAACCTTCTTTTTGTGCTTTCAACTGTTTTTGTAATTTCTGCCATTTGGGCATTTAAAAAACCTTTATGTATTAAGTGTTCGGAATTGGATAGATATAAAATAAAGTACAAATTGCTACAATAAAAATTGAAACTACCGTCCACTGCCAAAAATATCTACTGCAAATCTCTGGGTCATCTTTATATTTTTCAACTATTCCAGAAAGTCCGAGAGTAGCGATTCCTAAAATTATAAATGGAAATCCAATTGCTGAATCTCTTGTATTAAAATTCAATGGACCTACAACTAGTAAACCTAACCATACAAGGAATCCTAAAAAAAACCATATGCTGATGTAAAAAAGGATTTTATGTAAGGGATAATTTTCGGGCATAATTTCTTCTTTCCTATTTAAATGAAATTTCAATTACATTGAGTGTAATATATCTATGTATTATAAATTTCTTATCTACTATTGCTTTCTTTTAATTATATTTAAAAATTGGTAAATTTAGCAGACCAAAAAGATTTTAATTTATTGGTAGTAATAATTAAAAATACAAATGTATTAATATAATCATAAGATTTGATTGTGAATTAGAAGAGTTTTTTAATTATAAGAATAAGATAATTTAAATTTAAGGTTGTGAAATAATTTGAGCGATAAAGGTGGAGGTTTATTACAATTACTCCAAGATTTTTCAAACGATACTGGAATAACAGCGAGTGCTATTGTCTCTCGCGATGGTTTAGTTATGGCTTCAAGCTTACCGAAAACTGGTTTTGAAGAAGATACCGTAGCTGCAAATGCAGCAAGGATTTTGTTTTTAGGAGAATCAACTGGTAATGAATTACAAAAAGGGGATTTAAGACAAGTCCTCCTAAAATATGATCAAGGATCAGTTGTGCTAGCAGGTGCTGGACCGTATGCAGCTGTATTGGCTGTTACAACTGAAGAAGAAAGAATAGAATCTGGTGCAATTTTATTTGCAGTCAATATTCTTGCAAAAAAGGTAAAAAAATTATTAGAAGGATAAGTTCCGTTTTTAATTATTAGTAATATTAAATTTTTCTTTTTTCTAATTGCCCTTAAAATTTAGGAATCTCATTCAAATTTATAAAAGATTTATATATCTTTTTTTAATATTACAAACAGACTCTTTAGAATATTCATATATTGCAGAGCTAAATCTGGAGAATATTCAAAGCGATGGTAACACGTGAATAAAGAGAATCTGAAAATTGTAAGCTGGAAAAAGGAGACAAAGAAAAATGTCAAGTGAGAAAAGAGAAAGAGATAATTCGATTTATATCGGACAAAAAGATACAATGAGCTATGTACTAGCTTGTATAACAGCGGTCCAGGCTGGAGCCAAAGATTTAATTTTAAAAGCTCGTGGAAGAGCAATTAGCAGAGCTGTTGATGTTGCAGAAATCTGTAGAAATAGATTTATGAAAGATCAAGTTCAAATTGAAAAAATTGAAATAGGGACTGAACAAATACAGAGCAAAGACCGCGGAACATTTAGTGTTAGTACAATGGAAATAACTTTAAAATTTAAATAATATTAGATTAGGCTTTATGCCCTCCAATTTTTTTTATTTTTTAATAAGATACATGAACTACCATTCAGCAAGCTGAACAGTTTCCATTAATGGAATTCATCCCTTCATTTCTCTTTTTAGGAGATTGGGGCCATGGTGAGTTCACCACACCACTATCAACTACAAGTTGATTACTTTTACCTTTTTTGGAATTTAAATTTTCGTATGCCCTCCAAGTTTTTGGTTGGAGCCAACAACCAAACTCTTTTTTCTGTTTTATAAATTCATTTCCAACATATTTCCTTAAAATATTCAGCGCTGCATTAACGTCGGCGTTAATTTTTATCTTATTTTTCGTGAGGAAAAGCCCCCTATGCACTCTTTTTCCCAAGTAATTTTTACTTTTTTGTATTGGCTCCAAGTCTAGCGCACTGGTCTTAGAAGTGTACCACTCTTCAACCAGGACAACTTTTATTCCGACCAACCTCCCTTTATATTTAAGGAGGTTAACTAGCTTTTTAAAAGGGACCTGCACGAAATTTTGGTTATTTCGCTTCCCCAAATTTAATTTATCCTTCCACCCCGAATTATATCCAATTACGATTTTCCCAAAATTACCAAGGATACAATAGTTCACCAATTTTCGAGTTAGATCGGAA
>JABXJV010000002.1 GCA_013375355.1 Candidatus Helarchaeota archaeon | reverse complement strand
TCTTACTGAAAAGGAAATTCCTTTTACAGCCTCAACTTTCATGGGATCTGATTCTGAACCAAAATTTTTTGTTAAATTTTTAACTTCAATAATATTTTCTGTCATCTTACTATAAACTCCTTATTTTTTTAATAAAAGTGATAAATGAGGGTATCATTTCACTCATAATAAATTAAAATGAAAGGTTATATATATATCCTAATTTTGATTGTATATCCTTTAATTTTACATGATCCTTATACTATTATTCAATAAATGATACCATTCTGAATAAATTATACGAATCAGCATCACTTTTTCCCAAAATTCTCTTGGTTTCCTGATATAATGTCCGCCGAATAGCCTTGCTAACTTCGATATTTTTTTCAGAAAGAAAGAGTTTTAAATTTTCTCTATTTAAATTCGTCAATTCATGTTCTCTTAACCATGTAACAAGCTTTTGGATTAATTCGCCACCGTAACCTCTTACAAAGGTTGGTAAATAAAATTCAGCTAATGAGTCTGATAGAAATATTCCACGAGCGAATAATCCCTTTGGATCCAATTTTTTATAAACATGAGGAAGGATTTGGGGAGGTGGATCCATTATAATATTTTTTCCTGCTTTCTGAATTTTTTTATAAACCAGCATCCATTTTTCTGTCCCATCTGGATGTTGGCCAGCTCCAGGCACCCACTGAATTCCTGTTATTTCTGGTGTGGCTAATAAATCATCCAAGAATTTGAGAGCAAGTGGACCATCTAAATGATAAATTGCATAATCCATATGAGCAGCTTGTGCAACTATATCGGGTAATACAAACTGTTTAAACCATTTTGGGGAGAAAAGTGCACTAATATCGGATTGAATTGGATACCAATGTTTATGACACCAGACAAATTGCCAACTACTGCACCCATCGCAATATTTATCTATAATGTTTTGAAGTGCATCGTATGATTTTAACAATTTCTCCAAAATAATTGCTCGACACGTATTAATAAGCTCTGATTGCTCTTTGATGGCGATTACAATAGTTTCAGGTCCTAAGAATGAAGAAAGGATATCTAATACTCCACCTAGATCAGTCATTGCAACTTGATATTTTCCACGAGCTCTTTTAGCTGCATATTCGGTTATGCGTAATAACCGTGAATACCATTCATTATTTTCATTTAATTTGGCACTTTCAAGAACTGATACAATATCTTTTAATTCAGTAGGTCGATTAAACCACATAGTGCTTGCTTTAAATTCTGGTTCGACACCTAAGACCGCAGCCATAATCCCTGGTCCATAATTTGGGAAAAAAACGGGAATATTTTCGCCTCCAAAATAAATTCCCTCTATCTTAGTTTCATAATCATTAATGCATTCCTCAATTGCGTCATAATTTCTTGCTAAACACCAAAAAGAAAATATACCTTTGAAAGGAACTTTTGGACGGGGGTAAAAAATGGAAATAACTGGGCGATCAGTTATCTCGTGATCCCACCAAGCTTTCATTCTTTCCTTAGCTTCTTCCATATCCTCCTTCAAAATCATAATCATTCAATTTTTTTTTTTTAATTTATGAAGTTAATACTAATGTATTTGTTATTATATGAAATTATAATTACAAAAATTTTTATGATATTTATCAAATATTGTCATTTAAGTTATATTTCTTTGGAGAGGCAATCAAAATATGTCAAATGTTCCAGAAAAGCAAATTCCAAAACAAATAGAATTATTGCTTCTCCAAGCTGAAGATGAGACACGTAAATATAAATGGGATAAAGCTATTGAAATTTTAAAAAACGTTGGAAAAATTAGCACAGATGAAAAATTAAAGGAAATTGAGGGAGATGTTTTTTATAAATTAGGTGAAATATACCAAATAGCTGCAGATTATGGTAAAAATAAAGACAATATCATTAATAAATTTCAATCTTCGATTTTAAATTTTCAAAAAGCCAAGGATGCATTCAAAGAATCAAATCAAGATGAAAAAATAGATACATGTTTAGGAAATATTAATATTTTAAAATATATTGCTGAAACTGAAAAAGGAAAAGAAGAAGATTTATTAGAATCTGCACAAAAATATTTTAACGCGGCTAAACAGGTTAATTTAAGAAAAGGGAATATAACTGATTCAATAAAAATGGGAATTTTAGAATGTAGAGCATTAGAATTACTAATTGGAGAAAAACTCCTCCGACTTGATGAACATGCGCCTCTGATATTAGTCATAGAATGTGAAGATTTAATTGAAAATACATGGGAGGAAATAAAAAATCAACCAAATTTTCCCGAAATCTATCTATATTATTTTTTAAATAGCATTCTGGAATATTATATTTGGCTTGTAGCTTATTTTTCAGCCGAAAAATTAAACATTAACTTACAAATTATTGATCATCTAAATAGAATGAAAGAAATTATCAGTTATTTAGAAAATTCAAAGAAAAATCTCTCCCTATTTTTTGCTTGTTCAATCTCCGCTATTTTCAACTTAATTTATGCTATATATCATGTAAATAATCAATTTGAACAAAAAAAATATATAAAATTAGCTCAGAAATGGCTTAAAAAAGCAGAGGTTTTATTACCAGAAATTAATTCTAATACTGCTTTATCCTTATTTTACTACACAAGGTTTAATATTGCCATTAGATTAATATCATTAGGTTATTTTTCCAAGGACATTAAAGATCTTATAAAAGACTTAAATCTCTGTATTAATTCCTTATCTGTTTCCTTTCCAAAAATTATTGTTTCACATTTCACTCTATATACCGCAGGTATTTTCATAATTGGTTCTTTTAATCCTTATCTTCCAAATGATCAACGCATTAATATGGTTCAAAGAGCTCAAAATATCATTAAGTCAGCAACTGATGAAATTTCAATTATTGGTAATCCAATTTATAAAATAATTGATTTGGAATTAGATTATTTTAAATGCACAATAAATACAATGTTGGGCGATTTAATTAAAGATAGTAGAGAAAAAACAAAACATTTCTCGATTGCATCTGAAATTTTCGACAATATCTCAGATTATAGCCATCAAAATTTAAATCATACCCAAATTTACTCTCAATTTTTAAATTCTATCTCAAGAATTGGAATTACACTTTCTAAAAATTCAATAGATAACTCAGAAAAAGTTAAATACTATCAAAAAGCTATAAATGTGCAATTAAAAAGTCAGAAAATGTTAATTAACGTCGATTTAATAGGAAATCTGTTTTTAATTGGGAGCACATACTATAAACTTGGAAAATTAACAGACGATGATACAACATTAAAAAAATCTTATTTGGCTTATAATGATGCAATTGAATATTGTAATAATAGAGGCTATTTTAATTTAGTTGGTTCAGCCTATGTAAACCTTGCAAAGATTGAGGATAGGAGAGGAAGCTTCCTTTCTGCTTCTAATAATTATGAGAAAGCAATTAATTCCTTTGATAAAGCAATTATGACCTTAAGTTATTCTAAATTAAGTAGAAAAATTCACAATCTAAAAAATTATATCAACGCCTGGAAAATTATTGAACGTGCGAAATCATTTCACGCTAATGAAGATCATAACCACGCACAATTAAATTATGAAGAAGCAAGTCAAATATTAAAAGAGGTTAGTAAATATAGTTTCGAGGCTCCCTTTTATTTTGCATGGGCATATCTGGAAAAGGCGGAGAATCTGAGTAAAAAGAACATGCATCAAGAGGCGGCAGCAACATATTTGGTTTCTAAAAGTTACTTTGAAGAGGCAAAAGAGATATTAAATTCTTCATCTTCAAAAAGGAAGTCTCAAGAAGAGAATGAGAGGATTTTAAATTTAATAAAGGCAGCAGAAATTCGAAAAACATATTGCACAGCTCGCCACCAGATTGAAACGGCAAGATTGGAAAGTAAAAACGGGAATCACTTGCCTGCAGCCGAACTTTATAATAAAGCTAGTTTTCTCTTTGAAAACATCTGTGAAAAATTTAGAATAAAAAAAGAAAAGGATGAATTAACAGCTATATTTCATTTGTGTAAAGCTTGGGAAAACATGGAACGGGCGGTTGTGGAGGGTACCCCATCTCTTTATAAAACGGCTTCAAATTTATTTCAAAAGGCAGCTGGGTATTTTCCAGAAAGTAGAATGAAAAAATTATCAATTGGTAATTCACATTTTTGCTCTGCCCTAGAAAATAGAGATTTATTTGATAAATCTACGGAAATTGATGAAAAAATTAAATTTTACAAAAAAATCAAGATGTTTTTAAGAGAATCTTCAAAAAATTATCAATTGGGTGGGTTTGTACAAGATGCTCAATGGTCATTGGCAACCTCTACTTTCTTTGATGGAATTTGGCATCTAATTCTCTCAGATAATGAGATTGATTTTACCAAAAAACAACAATACCTGAATATTGCTACACGATATCTAAATAATGCCTTACAGATCTTTATTAATGCGGGATATCATCAGAAGAAAGAGGATATTTTAAGTTATCTAGAAATGGTCAAAAGTGAAAAAGAAATTCTTACTTCAGCTTTAGATGTTATTGAAAAGCCTGAAATATCTGCAAGCAGTGTTGGAATTTCCGCCCCATCCTGCCCCGTTGAAATTAGTTCTTCCATTAATTACGAAGAAATGCAACAAACTGATTTAACAACAGAATCCGAATTAAATTGGCGTCAAAGGATCATTCATATTTATTTTTTTCTTCCCCAAGGAATATGTCTTTATGATCACTCTTTTAAAAGAGAGGAGGATATTGAGCCTCAGTTAGTAGCAGGAGGCCTATCGGGAATCTCAGCAATAATACAAGAAGTGACAAAAGATAAGACAAATATAAAAAAGATAGAACAGGAAGAAATGACTCTCCTCCTGGAACATGGCAAATATTTGAGCGTAGCATTGTTAACAGAGGAAAATTTAGTTACTTTACAAAAAAAATTAGGCACCCTAATTCAAGATGTTGAAGATTTTTATCAAGAAGAACTGGAAACCTATTCTGGAAATTTAACAGTTTTTTCAAAAATTGGAAAATTTGTTCAAAAAATATTTGAGAGCTAATTTTTTCGCAAATTTTCTTTTTACTCGATTTTTTATATATTAAATTGTAATTAATTAAGTAAGATTCTGAATGAGGAAATAATAAATGTCGGACCTATCCCAAGAAGAGATTAAAAAGCAAGTTAATGAATTACTCATTCTGGTAGAAGAAGAAGAGCATAATTATAATTGGGAAAATGCAATAGAGCATTTAAAAAAAGCAGAAAAAATTATACAGCATGAAAAAATAAAAGAATTTGAAGGTCTAGTTTATTATAAATTAGGAGAAATTTATCAAATAGCTGCAAATTTCGAAAAAACAGAAGAAAATGTTTTAAATAACCTTAAATTTTCAAGAGATTATTTTCAAAAAGCTAATAAATTGTTTACAGAATTAAAAGATGAAAAATTCATAAATGCATGCTCTGGTTTTATTAATTATTTAAGTTATATAATCGAATCCGAAGAAAAACCCATAGATATTTTTCTAGAGTCGGCACTAAATTACTTTAAAAAAGCAAAATCAATGTTTTCAGACGATATAAATTTAATAAATTCAATAAAAATGGCGATTTTAGAAACTATGATGTTAGATTTACATCTAGATGAAAAAATTATCCGTCTTGATGGACATACAGACTTTATAAAATTAGGATCTGAGCATGAGGGTTTAATAAAGAACATATGGGAAGAACTAAAAAATCTGCAAGATTTTCCAGAAATTTATCTCTATCACTATTTATTTAGCATAATGCAATTTTGTTTAGCGACTTTCGCCTATTTACCGGCTGAAAATGAAGTAAGAAAACAATTTATAATTGAAAATCGAGATAGAATTTTAGAGTTTATAAATGTATTTGAAAATTCAACGAAAATGTTATGTATATTTTCTGCATACGCAATATGCTCGGCATTAAACATAGTTATCGCCTTATTTTATATAGATAATCAATTTGAACAAAAAAAATATTTAAAATTAGCTCAAAAATGGCTTAAAAAGGGTGAATTTTTAATTTTAAAAAGCAATGCTAATCCTGCCTTAATAACATATTACTTTTCTCGATTTATTAGTTCAATATTCTTAATGTATTTAGGTTATTCTACTAGAGGTTTTAATCCTATAGAAGATTTAGATCGTTGCGTTGATTTAATTCCACTATTTTTCCCCAAAATGCTTATTGCACATTTATCCATGTTTATCGCAGATGTTTTTATAATTGCAGCGCTCAATCCTCTTTTCCCAACTGCCCAACGCAAAATATTTGCTAAAAGAGCTTTAGATTTGATTGATTTAGCAACAGTTAAGATTTTAATTTTAAATAATCCAGAATACCAAGTTTTTTATTTGTCCAAAAATGTCTCATTATGCTTACTTTATACAATATTAGGAGATTTAAGTAAGGAGAATAAAAAATCTAAATATTTTCAGAAATCTTATCAAATTTTTGATGAAATTTCAAAATATGACAGCCCAATGATGGTCAATAACTATTTTTATTTGATGAGTATTTCCAGAATTGCGACCTTATTAGCTAAAAATTCAAAAGTGAAATCAGAAAAAATTGACTATTATCAAAGGGCAATTGAATTCTTGTTACCAAGTAAAAAATTGACAATTGCCTTTTTTCACATTGAAACCATATTTTCAATTGGAGAGATCTATTATAAATGGGGTACATTGGCAAACGATGATGAAATATTGAAAAAATCATATCTGGCTTATTTTGATGCTATCGAATACTGTAAAAATAAAGGCTATCACAACTTAGTTGGCTCCGCTTATATTAATCTTGCAAAAATTGAAGATCGGAGGGGTAATTTTCTTTCTGCAGCAGAAAATTATAAGAATGCAATCGATTCTTTTGATCAAGCAATATTAACGCTCACTTATACTAAATTAAGTAAAAAAATTGAAAAATTGAAAGACTATCTGAAAGCCTGGAACCTTATTGAATATGCTAAGTCTTACCATATCAAAGAAGACTATAACAAAGCTCAAGTAACATATGAAGAAGCTAGCCGAATATTAAAAAACCTCCATGAATATGAATTCGAAGCTCCTTTTTATTCGACATGGGCAATTTTAGAAAAAGCAGAAGATTTAAGCAAGAAGAATAAGCATCAAGAAGCTGCAGCAACGTATTTAGTTGCTCAAAGCGATTTTGGAGACACAGTTGAAATTTTAAACTCAAATTTAAGTAAACGAAAAACTTTAAGGGAGAAAGAAAGAATTTCAAAATTAATTCAAGCAGCCAAAATTCGAGAGACTTATTGTTCTGCACGTTATAATCTTGAAACAGGGAGATTAGAAAGTAAAAAGGGGAATCATATAGTTGCGGCAGAGTTGTATAATAAGGCAGGAGTACTCTTTGAAAATCTCTGCCAAGTTTATAAGATTGAGCGTGAAAGAAATGAATTAACGGGAATATATTATTTATGTAAAGCTTGGGTTAATATGGAACAAGCAGACGTAGAACAAAAACCCGCTCTTTATGCAAAAGCTTCGGATTTATTTGAAAAAGCAAGTAAAATTTTTCAAGAAAGCCAAATGAAAAAACTATCCCTCGGAAATTCTCTTTATTGTTCTGCGCTAAAAAGCGGAAGTCTTTTTGATAAAACCACTGATTTAAATGAAAAACAAGACTTTTATAAAAAAATTAAGATGTATTTGCGGGAATCTTCAAAAAATTATAGAATTGGTGGTTTCGAGCAGGATGCATTATGGGCTTTAGCAACTTCAACTTTCTTTGATGGTATTTGGCACTTAATTCAAGCTGATAACCAAATAGATTTTTCCAAAAAAACTGATTTATTAAATATTGCAACAAAATATCTTAATAGTGCTTTACAAATTTTTAAAAAGGCAGGTTATCAACAAAAAGAGGAAGAAATCCGAAAGTATCTTCAAATGATTAAAGATGAAAAGGCTATACTTACTTCTGCTTTAAATGTTATTGAAAAACCTGAAGTTTCTGAAAGTACTATTGGTATTTCTGCTCCTGCTTGTCCAGGCGAGACTTCCTCATCAGTTAGTATTGGAGAGATGCAAAGACATGATTTGACAACAGAATCTGAAGTAAATTGGCATAAAAGAATTCATCACCTTTATTTATTTTTTCCTAGTGGAATTTGCCTAACTACACATCCTTTTAAACCTAAAGAAGAGGTTGAACCTCATTTAGTTGCTGGTGGTTTAACAGGAATATCCGCATTAATACAAGAAGTAACTAAAAGTGAAACAAAAATAAAAAAAGTTGAACAAGAAGAAATAACTATTCTCCTTGAACATGGCAAATACCTAACTGCTGCTTTAATAACAGAAGAAAATCTAATAACATTACAAAATAAGTTAGTAAAATTAATTCAAGATGTGGAAGATTTTTATCAAGAAGAATTAGAATCATTTTCTGGAAATCTGAGTCTCTTTTCAAAAATTACAAAATTTATTCAAAGAATATTTGAAAATTAAATAACTTCGTATAATCTGATTGTATTAAAAAATCAAAAAACGTTGGAGATTGATTTATTATTAACAATTATTTTTACGATCCTTTTATAATCATATAATACATTATATCCTAAATTAGGATATATAATTGGGGAAATTGCTAAATGACAGACCCATCAAACGAAGAGGTTCTAAAAAAAATCAATGATTTATATCTCCAAGCAGAAAATAATATACTAAAATATGATTGGCATAAAGCAATAGAACTTTTAAAAGAAGCTCAAATTATTTGTAAGGATAAAAAAATTTTAGGGGATATTTATTATAAATTAGGAGAAATTTATCAATTAAACGCAGATTTCGAAAGAACAGTAGAGAGTGTTTTAAAAAATTTTAAATTAGCTATTGAGAGTTTTCAAAAGGCTCATGAAGTATTTAAAGAACTAAAAAATGAGGAAAAGATTAACGCATCATTAGGTTTTATTAACTTTTTAAAGTATATATACGGATTGGAAGAAGGAAATGAAGAAAATTTATTGCAATCTGCAAAAGAATACTTCAAAAAAGCAAAACAAATTAATTTAGAGAATGGAAATTTAATAGATTCATTAAAGATGAAAGTTTTAGAAAGCAGAGCTTTAAATTTACTAATTGGTGAAAAGCTTATTCGTATTGATGAGGATACTGACACTTTGGCATTAGCTATCGAATATGATACTCTAATAACTGAATTTTGGGACGAAATAAAAAAACAGGATTTTCCTGAAACTTATCTTTATCACTTTTTTGCTAGCATTATGGAATTCTGTCAATGGGCATTATCTTACTTACCAGCTGTAAAATCAATTAATCAGCAATATGCTCTGAAAAATCTTTATAGAGTTAATGAATTTATTGACATCTTTGAAAACTCAACAAAGACCTTGAGTTTATTTATAGCATATACATTATGTTCATGGTTTAATACGAGCATTGCAGCATATTTTGTAGATAATCAATTTGAACAGAAAAAATATTTAAAAATTGCAGAAAAATATCAGAAAAAAGCTCAACCTTTATTATCTCAAGAAAATACTAATACATCTTTAATTGTTTTTTATTACGTGAGATTCACTGTCGCTATATTATTAATTGCTTTAGGTTTTTTTGCCAGAGATTTTAAACATGCTATGGAGGACTTCGATCGTTGCATTAACTCGTTAATTTTATACTTTCCTAAAATATTAGTTGCTCATTCTATTTTTTATGTAGCGTCATCCTTTGCAATTGGTGCCCTTACCATGACTCTTCCTGATGCTCAACGTATTAACTTTGCCAAAATAGCCTTAGATTTAATTGAAATGGCAACCCAAAAGATTTCAATGGTAACAAATCCGGATTATAAGATATACAATTTATTTAGGGTTAGTGTTGGATGTTGTATTAATGCAATTTTAGGAGATCTAATTAAAGATCCAAATGAGAGCTATAAGTACCAACAGATAGCCTCCAAAACTTTTAATGAAGTATCTGATTATAGTAATCCAAGGATAAACAACACTTATAGTTATTATCATTATTTGTTTGGAATTGCTAGAACAGGAATTATACTTGCGAAAAACGCATCAAAAACAGAAAAAATTTACTATTATTCAAATACAATAGATTTATTAATAAGAGGAAAACAGGCAGCATTAGCCTTTTTTCGGATACAAGATCTATTTTTAATTGGCGATCTTTATTATGAGACTGGATCATTAACAAATGATGATGAAATATTTAAAAAATCTTACT
>JABXJV010000088.1 GCA_013375355.1 Candidatus Helarchaeota archaeon | reverse complement strand
TCAGTTCCCATCTCCGGGCTACTCCTCTCAGAGCCCGTACGGATCATTACCATAGTGAGCCGTTACCTCACCATCAAAATAATCCGCCGCCGTCTCATCCTATGGCAGAATGCTTTCGCATAGTCTCAAGCACCTTTTGAGCGAAATATGAATTCCACAACAAATCGCCTATGGGGTATTAGCCTCAGTTTCCCGAGATTGTCCCCCACCATAGGGTAGATTAACGACGTGTTACTGAGCAGTTCGCCACGCACCAAGAACATGACTTGGGCGTTCGACTTGCATGGCTTAGTCTTACCCTGGATATAGCAGTTGGGTCTGGCAGGATCAACCAGTTCTGGTTAATCGGTCGCAAGATAAGGAAAAAATTGGAGGTTTTCCACAAATAGACATATTTATTCATCTAAGGAATAATCCTAATCTAAATATAACGCATAAGTGGAAAAGTAAAAGGGGTCGTCTATTTTCTGGTGTTAATTTGAGCGTTCTCACTGGCTGGCGTTCTTCCCATCATAGCAGCCCCTTCATCACCACGTTAGCTGGGAGCATACTAGGTATGTGGACATATCCACAGCACAGCCACACGAAATGTAGCAAATGCAAACACTACTGAGAGCATCAATAATAAAATCTCAGTAGATATTAGTAAATTGTCGAATTAAAAAAGGCTCGACAAAAAAACGCCAAAACTATGGCAAATATTCTAATGAATTTCTACAATATAAAATTAACTAAAAGCCCCAAAAAATTAATCATCATTAACGGCTCAAATGGGGCGCTCGTCAGATTTAAATTAGACACATTTATTAAAAATTTATAATTCTACATCCAAAAATAACTCTAAATTCAAAAGTTAAAATTTAAAATTTACGATTATTTAGGAATACAAAGTCCTATTCCAAGACCTTTAGTGATAAAAGTATATCTTGTATTGCAGACGGAAAAAACTTTTCTAAAAACGGTTTCAATAATCTTGCAAGCGTATCTAATTCATCTAGATCGGATTCGAAATCCCATATTGGTTTAGTTTTTATTTTAGTTTTTGTTGTCCCTAACATTTGATGCAAAGGAGTCAGTAGATGTAAAAATAAAATTTTATAAATTTTTTGATCCCCGATTCATTTTAAGATATTTTTTAGTTTCTCTTCTAATCTAAAGGAATAATGTTTTCATAGAATGGAAATGGGAAAAATCAAAAGTATTATAAACAATGAACTATTGAAGATCTATAATTTGATTTATGATAGATTACTTCGACAAAAATCTTTGTAATTCAAAGACCGTAGATAGTTTTTTTAAAAACTTCAAATTTTTATCATAGAAAAAAGTGATTTAAATGGACAACTCCGACCTTTTAAAAAGAATTGAAAAAGAAAATATTGGTTTTGAACACTCTCCAATAGTTCCTTCATTATATGACTATAAATCCTATAAAAAATATATTGATGACTTATATAAAAAGAATTTGGAGGGTTTTTCTAAGTTTAAAGGTTTTAAAGTCAATGAACCATTGAAAATATTTTGGCGTATTTGTGACGGAAAGCCAGTAAAGCATAGTTTATATTATGACGTTGCCTTAAGTATAGCATATAAAGTTAGAACCCATATTTTGGTATCCGAGAAAAAGTTAGATCCGAAATTTGCGAAATTAGAAAAGGAATGGTTTGAAATTCTTGATAAAAACTTCTTTTTCCCCTATGCTCTTAATTTCGACAAATACTTCTATAAGGATTTATTACACTATCATCTATATGACAAGAGATTACTTTCATTAGCTTTAGAAATGGATGGATTAGGATATGATGAATTAGATAAGCTAGCTGAAAAAGGGAATATTATCAAATATTTTACAAAATTTAAAACAATATTTGCATATTATTATGCAATGTTTGAAAAAACTAGCCTTTATATCACATCAATAATTCATAAAATTCAAGTATCTGATTACAATTTCAGACAATTATTTTCTAGGAAACCGTTAAAAGTTCCAAAGGGACCTCCTAGAAAATTAAGTGATGTCTATTCGGGACCTAGAACTCCAAGATCCGAATTCTGGAACATTTCAAATTTATTAAATAACTTAAGACATATTAAAAATTCGATACAATCCCATACTGAGAGTCATTATGATAATTTAATTAATCCTGAGGAAGCAAAAGAAGTAATAATTGAAGATATAAATCCATATACAAGAGAAACAAGATTCAAAGAGTCATTTAACATTTCGAAATTGCATTTTTATTATAAATGTCTTTTATTTTTAATAAAAGGGTTCAAACAAGTTGCTTTATTCTATTCTGTAATATCTCCACTGCTCAAAATATATGCACCTAAGTTACCAAGGTTAATTGAATGCCCAATTTGTGGATTCCCTATGATCTTTTTGATTAAAACAACTCTAAGACGTTTTCCTATCATCTGTATAAGGTGTCTTAATCAATTTGATTATTATCACCCTATCTTACCAATATTTAACCGTTAATCGTTAATAATAGCTGGGAGTATGACTCCAGCTGGGGCGTCGTCTATTCTGGAGATGTTAGTTTGAGCGCATTATTAGATTTTTTAAAACTCTTTTTCATTACCGGCATTATTTTAATTCAATCAATTAGCTCTAAGTTCTATAAGCAATTTAATATGAACAAAAAAAAATAAATATGTCATATTTTAAAATAAAAATAAGTATTATCGTTTTTTAAGAAAAAGGAGGAATAATCATGACTAATATAATTTTTGATGGAACTTTAATTGGTAAAGTAATAAGAGTTCCTAAAGGTATTTCAATAATTGCTGGAATAATAACAAGTTTTGTAATTCAACTGAAGGAACAAATTGAAGGTTTGCCTCAAGAAGTTCCCGTATATGCAAAAATAAGAAAAGATGACTATAAATTATTTTTGACTGCTTGTATGTCCGAAGGTGATATTGTTCAAGTTAATGGAAAAATTTATGAAGAAGCCATAAAATTTTGGGAAAAAGATGGAATATGGATGAGAGCCGAACATATATACAATGAATCTGTTGGATTTGGCTATTAAAATAGAAAATCAATTATAGATTAGTATGAAACCCTACCATTGTATAATACTTGGAATTAGTTTCAACATAGTTGGCGTATTTATAATCATAATCGGTCCGAATTTTCGATATGATTTGGTTGTTTTACTCGAAAAATTAGTAACTCCACTTTTATTTTATTGGCCTTACCTAATTGCAGGGGGAACAACAATTATATGTGGCGTTTTTTTGGTAATATTGGGTGTAGTGACTAAATTATTGGGAATTGAAGAATGGCATAGGAACTGGATCAAATATAAAGGTCGTAATTCTAGAATTGATAATTGACTATTCTGGAGATGTTAATTTGAGCGCATTATTTATTTTTTTTACTTTTGAAAAAAGCTTTCCTGTGTACATATTTCACCGTGTATAGTATTCTCTATGAATATCCGAGCATTCGATTTCAAAATATATCCCGCAATTATTGCACTTATATTCACGGATGCGATCTTCATAACTCCAGCCAGCATCATCACCATAATCAGAGACATGCTTGCCATAGTAATCATAGATTAGTTTTGTGTCAGTACTACCGCACTCGATGCAATTTTCAGGCACTTGTTTTTTAAGTGCCCTGTCGCTTTTTGCATGCTTACGGTTCTTGTATTTTTTCTTTTTTTCTCGTTTCACCATCCTTCTCATCCATTTAAAATACTTTAATTAACTAAATAAAAAATCCATAAATTCATCATAAACAACATTATTTATAGTAATAGTTCTTTTCTTTTCACAATCCGGACATTGAAGGGTAATTCTTGACTTTCTAACTTTGGTATCAAATAATACATTTCCCGTAAAATCATGAGGTTGTATTATCCATACTCTTTGATTTGGAGACCAACAATTTATGCATATTTTTATACCTGATAGTATTGAACCAATCCATTGTGATTTTTCTTGTTCTGGTAGAATAACTATAGATCTATGATCTTGTTTACAATATAAAACAGCTCGAATTTCATGAGGAAGCAATTTTATTTGTTCTAAAAGAGCTTCTGAACCGCATTGCGGGCAAATCAAAACACCCGTTACAGTAGTAGCAGGAGTTTTTTCTTTTAATAGTCTTCGATAAATTTCATAGAGGCCTTGTTGCATTAGAGTAGTATTTTCATTTCCACATGTGTTACAAATATTGACTATCATTCTCTTCTTTAAGGGACCATAAAAACCCCAGCCCTTTCTATAGCTAAAATCAGTTTTTTTACGGAATAAATCAGTTGAGCCGCATTTTTTACAAATATTTATTACTTTTGGAAGAAAGCTCAACCAAGTACATTGTTTATTTAAAGACAATTTATATTTAATTTTATGAGATGGT
>JABXJV010000087.1 GCA_013375355.1 Candidatus Helarchaeota archaeon | reverse complement strand
TAGCAATAAATCCTTGCTAAAAAGTATACATGATCTATTCCGTTCATCCTCCCTAAATTTAAATATCCCACTAAAAAAAGATTATTATTGGAAATTAATCCGA
The DNA here is from genome assembly GCA_013375355.1 of Candidatus Helarchaeota archaeon. The sequence goes on along the minus strand of JABXJV010000087.1, from coordinate 6,937 downwards.
AGGATTTGTTATTTGTTTTTTATTTTTTTATGTTTAATTAGTTAAATTGAAAATCAAGTTTTTTTTGGTTGCTAAATGACAAAAAAATATAAACGATTTTGTATAAATTGTGGTAAAACGGGTCTGTCAAAGGAAGAATTGTTCGAAGGGCTTTGTTTCGATTGTTATCAAGAGAAAAATCCCCTTATAATTTTAAAAAAGCAACCTATAATTCATTTATGCAAAAATTGCCTTGCTATTAAAACAAAAAAGGATTGGATAAATACTGATCAATTGAATTTTTATGAGAAAGCTGATAAATTACTTAATGAAGACGCTCAAACGTATTTTAAAATTGCTCCTGATATAACCGCTGAAATAAGACTTGATAAGTCTTCTGGAATTCAAGATTTACTTCAACACAACACAATAAACTTTGAAATAAATTATAATGGAAAAGTTCATAATCTTTTCGAGATAAATGAGATCCAGATTCATTCTGCTAAAATTAAATTAGATATTTGCGAAAACTGTAAAGGTTATAAATCAGAAGTTTCCAAATCAAAGATTCGTATAATTGCAAAAAAGAGAAATATTACTGAATCTGAAATTGAAGAAATAATAAGATTATTTAAAAATAGCGCAAATATCTACAAAGATCCAAATTTATATATTTTATCCCCTATTTTGTCTAAAACAGAGTTAATTTTTCGAGTAAGCTCAATTGATTTTGCGAGAAATATTGCAAATCAATTAAAAAGTAAGTTTGGGGCAGTCATAAGAGAATCGATTAAATTTGTAGATCGAGAAAAATCAAAAACAAAAAAACAAGATCTCAATATTTTAATCAGATTACTCCCATTTTTTCCGGGTGACGTTATTAAATATAATAATAATTTGTATTATATAATCTCAATTCATGAAAATAATGTTAACTGTTTTGATTTTAAAGCCAAAGAGATAAAAAAATTCAAATCAAAGCAAATAATTAATGGTGAAAGATATTTACTTAAGTCAAAATTAGAAAAATTTATTATCACCGCAATTTATAAAGATGAAATTCAAATTATGGATTTGAAAACCTATCAAACCTTTGAAATCGAAATAAAAAACCAACCACATTTAATCAAAATAAATGAAGGAACAGAAATTAACGGATTTAGAGAAGGTGAAAACTTATACTTAATTCCCTTTATTATTGAAGGATCGGATGTAAAAAATGAGTAAAATTTGGGACATAGCAATTGTCGGTAGCGGTCCTGCAGGGTCCACCGCTGCAATGACATTAGCTAAAGCCGGGTTTAAAACTGTTTTAATTGAAAAGGATAAATTGCCTAGATATAAAGTCTGTGGAGGCGCTATCCCCCAAGAATTCGTGGAAAAAATGAAAATTCCAGATGAAATTATTGAAAGAAAATTTGATTCTCTTATTCTCCATCATTTAGGGGATGAAATCTATCGGAAGGGAGAGGGAGCTTGTGTCTGGAGGTCAGATTTAGATAAATTTATGACTGATTTAGCAGTAGATGCTAACACTACTTTATTAGATGGAACTAAGATAATAAAGGCTAGTTCAAAAAATGAATTATTTACATTATTCACTAAAAATTCAAAAATTCAAAGTAGAATTCTAATTGCTGCTGATGGTGTCCCTTCAACCATCTTAAAATCTTTCGGATGGAAAAGTTTTCCTCAAAACGATATCGCTCAGACCTTAACCTACGAAATAAAAATATCCGAAAAAAATATTGATAAGAGACTGGGGGAGACTAGTATGCATTTATACTTTGGAAAGAAAGATATCTGTGATATTGGATATGCTTGGCTCTTCCCAAAGAGAGAAGTAATAAGCGTTGGCTGGGGATGTGAATTATCTAAAATAAAAAATGTCCGAGAAGAATTTCAAAACTTTTTGAAAATTGTTAAAACAGTAATTCATGACGGTAAAACAATAAAAAAAGCAGCTCATTTAGTACCTGTGGGATTTCAAAGTAAGTTTCATGATAACGGATTAGTCGCGGTAGGGGATGCTGCTGGATTTGTAGATCCTTTAAGCGGGAAAGGTATTGCATATGCTGCAAGTTCTGGAATAGTGGCTGGAAAAGTAATTAAAAAAGCTTTAGAAGAGGAAGACAAACAGATTATATCAAAAGAATATGAAAAAGAATTAAAATTAGAATTTTTAGAGGCTCTAAAAGCTAAAAAAAGGATTCAACCAGATGTTTATAGGTCTGATAAAAATATAAGACGTTTTTTAAATCTGTGGAAAGATAATAGATCTACAATTATTGCCCAAAAATTATGGGATTTAAAGGATAATTAAGAATTCAATATTATAAAAATCCGAATTTTACAAAATTATTTATTATTACAACTCTATGTTAATCTATTGAGGATTATTTCTATGGGAACAGATGAAAAAATAGAACGATTAGAAAGAAAAATTGATAAAAGAAGGATTAGAGAAAAACGATCGGAAGATCAATCTACTATTGAAGGAACTTTTGACACAACTACGATTATGATATTATATCAATTAATAAACAAACATGTATTAGACCACTTGGGAGGAGTAATTTCGACTGGAAAAGAAGCTAATGTTTATAATGGTTTTGGAGAAGACGGCAAAAAATATGCTGTTAAAATATATCGGATTAAAGCAGCTGATGTTAATTTTATGAAACAATATATCATAGGTGATCCGAGATTTAAGCATGTTAGAAAAAAAACACATGATCTAGTTTATACATGGGCAGAAAAGGAATTTAAGAATTTAAAGCGGGCATATTCTGCAGGTGTGAGGGTTCCTAATCCAATTCATGTTAAAAAAAATATTCTAGTTATGGAATTTATTGGCGAAGGGGACATTTCTGCTCCCCGTTTAAAGGATTCACCACCTAAGAAACCACAAATAGTATTTAATAAAGTTTTTTCCTATCTAAAGAAATTATACCAAAAAGCTAGGCTTGTTCACGCAGATTTAAGTGAATACAATATCCTCATGTGGAATGGACCAGTTATTATTGATATTTCACAAGCAGTTACTCTTGAACATCCCAATGCTGAAGATTTTCTACTTAGGGACATTAAAAATATTTTAAAATATTTTAAACAATTCAAAGGGATAAAACTCCCTACTTTAAAAAAAGCATACAAAGAGATTACGAAGGTTTAAATGAGGCTTATTATTGTCTACTAAACAAGAATATTTTGTTAAAATCGCCAAAAATCGTATAGCTGTATTAATTGGACCTAATGGGGAAACTAAATCATATATTGAGAAAAATACCAATTCTAAAATTGAAATTAATAGTAAAGAGGGAGATGTTACAATTTCCTCAACATCTAGAACACAAGATCCCTTAGCTATCTGGCAAGCAAAAGATATAGTAACTGCTGTTGGGAGGGGATTTAGTCCCCAAAAAGCTTTTTCTTTACTCAATGAAGAAATAATGCTAGAAGTAATAGATCTAATGATTTTTTGTGGAAAATCAAAAAATAAATTGTTACGCTTAAAAGGTAGAATAATTGGAGAAAAAGGTAAGACAAGAAGAATGATTGAAGAGATGACTGAAGCTTATATTTCTGTATTTGGTCATACAGTTGCAATTATAGGTAAGCAAATTTCGCTAGAAACAGCCAAAAAAGCGATTATGATGTTAATTAAAGGATCCCAACATTCATCAGTTTATAAATATGTTTCAAGAAAAAGAAACAAGATTAAAAAATCAAAGTTTTCTATTTGGAAACCATTTCAACTTGAAGAAGAAGAATAGACCATATCATTAATAAAAAGTAAAGAAAAAAATAAAAGAATTTATTTTTCAGAATCGCCTTCAGGACTTACTTCTTCAGGTATTACGTCATCTTCGGTAATTGGAGCCTTCCCAAGGATAAGTTCTTCAATTTGTTTATCTAAAGGTTCAATTTTAGAAGTTAATTCTTTAATTTTTTGATATAATTCTTCGATTTTTACTTCTTGAACCTCTAATTTTCCGGTATATCTTGCCCTTGATGATTGTTCGCTTGAATGTAAACTTTTCAAATTTGCCCTCAGTCTTTTTTGATCTTCGACGATATCATCATATTCACCTTGCAACTCGGAGATATTTTTTAAAAGATCCTTTTTATTCTCTAATAACCCTACTAATTCCAATAGAAAATCGTTCTGTTCATTATTTAAAAGGTTTTTCTCAATCCAATGTTCCATTAATATTCTCGTTATATCTGTGTAAATTATACGGGATTCAGTTTTAGTTCTTAACTTAAAAACGTATTCTTTATTTAAAGTTGATTCTGCAATTCTTGTCTTAAAGCTCCAAAACTTGAATTTCTCTCTATAATCATAATCACCTGGTACAATTTCATAATTTTTCTCTTTTGCGTGTTCTATGACAATATCTCGAGAGAAATCATTGTTGTTTGTCATTGTATATACATTTGTTTGGATTATATAATATTTTTCATAAATACCGGATCTTTTAAAGACAATTTCATGGGGTTCCTTCTGGGTTTTTTCTGATTTTCTATGTATCACATATACATTTGTATCATGATTTACTGGAATACGATATTTGTCATTTTCTTTTATAGTGGGTAATATAGATTCGCCAATGTAATTCTTCTTATCCCAAACTGTAACTGGACCGCACAATATAGTTCTATCTAATGTGTTTTCAATTTCAAAATTTAATATAGGGTACTCTGATTCTCTTTCCAAATTAAAAACTAGATATAACTGACAATTGACTCGTTCCTTGAAGATATTCTCTATTTTCGATTGTCTTCCCGGAACTAGATCAACTCTAGGATCATCCAGATATTTTTGTATATTCGCATCGTTCATTTTGTAACATTCTAGATTGAACCCTTCTTGTTCTTGAATTAATTTATAAGAAAGTTCTGAGTCATTGATTAATTTCATATTTGAAAATCGATCCATTCCTTCCTGTGCAAATGGTGTAAATGAGAATGGATCTCTTATTGGACCTTTAAACTTCAATACAAATTCTTTCTTCTCTTTTGGACCAATTTCAATTAGAAATCTATAGAAATCTTGAAATTCTTCAGATGGGTTTGGAGAATCAAAGAGATCATATTGAATTTTCGGATGTTCGAGGACAATCACCTTACTTTCTTCACCATTATTCTCGAGAGAATATTCATAGATATAAATTAATTCTTTTAAACGAAACAGTCCCCATAAGTAATAAATTAGACCAGTATCTTCGGTCCTTGTTTCAGTGTTTAATATAATTTCACAATTTGTGTCAATTGAATAAGGAATGATTGTCTTTTCCTTCTTTTCTAAGATCGGTAGCATTCCTACACTAAGAAATTTCTCATCTTGATAAATTGTAATAGGACCTGATTCTATGATTTTATCTAAAGAATTAATTACTTCAACGCATTTTAAAGGATAATTTCTTGTATATGTGTAGTTAAATAAGCTAATTTTTTTGCCATCAATTTCAGATTCATATTTATTTTCTATGACATTTTGTTGAACATCATCGATTTTCTTTTCTTTTACTTCACAACATTTCAGTTTTAATGCATCTGGCTTCATAGTAATATTATATGTTAAATCTGTGCTTACAATAAGTCCTTGAGAATGTAATCTATTTACTAGGTTTGGAGATATCGAATCGAGACCTGTACTAATTTTATTTAATCTTCTAAAAGTAATTACAAACTCTTTAACTTCTCTAGCTTTTATTTCTACTCTGAATCTAAGATAATTTGCTGTTTTTTCAATGGGTTCTTCGGTATCATATAGATAAAAACCTGAGACTTTTGGCTGTTCTATAATAAGAGCTTTATCCAATTTCGATGAATTAATTATTTTATAAACAAATTTCTTGATACTATAGACCATTTTATAAAAACTGCCATTCTTAAAAATAAATTGTCTTGTATCTTTTTGAATATCTTCAATTTTCTTTAGAACTCTTAATTGTAAATCAACAGAATACGGAACTCTCCTTTCCTCCGTTGGTCTTAAAAATGGCAAAAGCGCTTCTCCTTCAAAAATTGCTTCCGATGTTTCGGGCTCAAAACCATAAAATGAAATGGGCCCACTTTCTAAGGAATATCCACTTGTGTTTTTAATGTTAACAGAAAGCATCGGGTTAATTTCTCGAACTTTTTCATTGTAAACACTGACTTTTTCTCCTTTGATTTTCTTTTGAAGTATTGGGATTAATGCAGATTGATTTCTTTTAACAGTTACAGGCACTGGCACTACATATCTAAAAGCTAATTCTTCAGAAGATTTTGCCTCTTCAGATACTTTAAAATCGGAGATTGTTTTAGATGAGCTATCAGCTGAAGTTCCTGATGAAAAAGCTAAATTAGAAGTAGGTCCACCCCCAAAAACGCTAGTAGCATCTGCTACAGATAATTTTGGTTCTTCATCAGCCATTATTTCATCAAAAGCTTCTTCTTCCACTGGCATTGCCATCTCCATTTTCATTGCTCTCATCTTTTCTTTACGTTTTGCAGAGGGTCTTGCTACGGGAGATGGAGCTGCCATTGGTGGCGGAGGTGGTGCGGGAGGACCGCCTGGACCAGCAGCAAAACCTAATTTTTTACCCTTCTTTGGTCGTGAAGGTCTTCTTTCAACTTCACCTGCCGGCATTTCTTCTGTTTCTGGAAGAAGCCCAACTTCAGCTTCACTTTCTTCAAATTCAACAGCAGTTAAACCATACTCTTTTTCTGGTTTCTTAAAGGAACGAGTGATCCAATTTGGTGAGTATAAATCATAGACGAAAGAAATAGGTAGTCCGGAAACTAGCGTAAGATCTACATTTAGCCAATCTTCGTCTAGGATATTATCGACTAAGGCGTAATTTTGTAAATAAAATTCAGAATCATCTTCAAACATTCCGCTTATTAAACGATAACTACATTTCCAGCTTGGAGTATCCTGAAGGTATATTATCATTACTTCTTCGCT
>JABXJV010000086.1 GCA_013375355.1 Candidatus Helarchaeota archaeon | reverse complement strand
GCCTCTTCTAGAGTTAAATCATCTCTGTATCCACCTTCTAAAACACCATAAGATATTGGACTGCCAGAACCTGTTGAAATAAAATCATCAGGAAGCAAAGCTCCACTAGGATCCATTTCATAAAGATAAAATTTTCCACCATCTTTTCCAGCAACCAAGAGCTGTGTCATGATTGGAGCACGGGCTCGGTAGTTGGCATGGAAAATCTTACCAATAAATTGTGCTGCCGATTCAATTCTCATTTTATAACCTCGTGAATAATGATACAGCCGAAGTTCTGCATTTAGCCTATCAATGATATCTTGAGCATCTGAAACCATTCCTGCAATAGAAATTCCGATTCTTTCATCAATAACATGAATTTTTTTTCCTTGTTTTGAAGCAATAAAAGAGACTCCAGCAGATACCCTTCTATCCGCAGCAAGGACTATACCATCTTTCGTTTTTATACCTAAAGTTGTAGTCATAAATTAATCACCTTATTTTAAATTATTATACAATAATATATGGACTGAAAACAATATATTGACTAATTTTTCGGCAGATTTGCAAAAATAGATATAAATTGACTAAGTTTGAACCTTATATTGACTAAGTTTTAATTTTAACTTATTCAAATTCAAAAATCTAGAAAAAAAGTAATAATTTTTAATTAATTAATGCACGTTTGGAAGAACCAATCGTTATTTCTTGATGATTTTAATTGAAGTACGGATTCCTCAGGAAGATATTCTTCGATTAAAGCACCAATTTTTGCCAATTTTTTGTTGAAATGATATTTAAACCAATTGGCTTTTTGTTTCATTTCTTCTGGAGTAATTAAAGGGGATTTTTGAAAGATTATTGTTTTAATTAAATAAGGATAGGAATTTAATCTAGAGTTTTTATGCCATGCAACGGCTTCGATAGAATTATCTGTAGAAATCCACTCCAATTTAGTAGAATCTGAGTCTTGAAACCATCCTATCCACCTAAAATCTCCGAACCACTTGCCTTTTAGACCATTTAAAAAGCTTTCAGCCGTAATATCAGTTTTATAAACACTCTCAATTGTAGGTGTATTTAACTCAGAATTTGAGACATTTGGTGAAAATGTTCTAATAAATTGTATTCCTTTTTTAGTTAAAATATAATGATTGTCGGTGCTTTTTTGAATGAAATCTTTGTCTAATAATCGATTAAGAGCGTTAGTTAAAATTTGTTGATGAAGGTCAAGCTTCCTTTTAATTCCTTGGAAGCTCAATGAAGGGGGAGAACATTTTGTCATCCCTTCTAAAAATAGAAGTAACAAAATTTGAGTCTGATATTCATCCACTATATCAAGATCATCCATATTTGGTTGGTAGGCTGTTAAAATTTTTTCATCAACACTGCCAATAGTATAAGGCATCTGATTAGTGGACCAATCTTCCATATTACTCACAATTATTTTTATATAGAAAATTATTTTTAATGACTAGCTTTTTTAATCACAAAATGTTACTTAATTCTGTAATAATAAACAAATTGTATATATATAAAATTAACGAATCTTGTTAAATAGAATTAAAAATATGATTCAAATATAGCCCTATAGAAGAAATAATTTAATGATTTGTGTTAATTAAAATGGAGTTTGCCGGCAGACCTACATTAATAATGAAAAAGACAACTCAACGCATGAAGGGTACTGAAGCTCAAAGATTTAACATCCTATCTGCATGTATTATTGCAGAACTTATAAGAACCACTCTCGGACCTCATGGATTTCAAAAGTTAATTCGAGATCCGGTCGGTGACATTATTATTTCACAGGATGGCGGCACAATCATGAAAAATTATGATGTTCGTCATCCAATGGCGAAAATAATGGATAAATTAGTTCGATCTATGGAAACTGAAGTGGGGGACGGTACTAAAACTGCCATGATATTAGTCGGTGAACTTTTAAAGAAAGGACAAATAGAATTAATGGATCAAGGAGTACATCCCTCCCAGATTATTTCAGGATATCAAATAGCAGTTAAAAAAGTAAATGAAATTGCCGAGAAAATTGCGTTATCTATTGATCCAGATGATGAAAATACGCTTCTTAGTCTAGCTAAGACTTGTTTTACTAGAAAATTTCTACCTGAATTAGAGCAAAAGTTTGCAGAATTTGCATTACAGACCATTAAATACATTATAGAACAAAAAAATGGTGAAAATATAATAGATATTAAAAATAACGTTAATATGATTACTATTCACGGGGGAAGCATTGTCGAAACAGAATTAATAAAAGGGATGGCTATTAAAAAAGATTTTGTTTCTCCACTTATGCCTAAAAGAATTGAAAATGCGAAAATTGCAGTATTAGAACCTAGTTTAGAATTGAAAACTACTAAAATTAAGGCAAAAATACGTACTAAAGGTTTAAAACAATTAAAAGCATTTAGAGATGAAGATTATAATTTGCTAAAGGAAAAAGCAGATAAAGTAATACAATCCGGAGCTAATGTAGTATTTGCTAGACGTGAAGTTCATGATAAAATTGCTCCATATTTAATAAATGCTGGCATCATCGCAGCGAAGTGGGTTAGAGGATGGGACATGGAAAAAATAGCAAAGGCTACAGGTGCAAAAGTAGTAAAAAATCTCGATTTTTTTACACCAGATACATTAGGTGAAGCAGGCATAGTTGAAGAAATAAAACATGGAAAGGAAAAAGTAATTTATGTTCGAAATTGTAAAAATCCTAAGGCTGTTACTATTGTAATCAGAGGTGGGATTGAGCATATTCTTTACGAAATAGAACGAAAGTTAAGTGATGCCCTTTATGTAATTAAAAATGCAATAGAGAATAAAAAAATTGTTGGTGGAGCTGGAGCCTTTGAAACGGAATTAGCTAGACAATTACGAAAATACGCAATAAAATTTAGTGGTAGAGAACAATTATCAATACAAGCATATGCAAAAGCTTTAGAAATTATCCCTCACACTTTAATAGAAAATGCTGGTTTAAATGTACTTGATGGGCTGGCAGCTCTTCGAAAAAAACATGAGGAGGATTCTGATAATTCTAAATGGTTTGGTGTCGATATCAACTCAATTAAACCAATAAACACTTTTTCAGCAGGAATTTTGGATTCATTAAAGATTAAATTAGCTGCAATTAATGCAGCAACTGAAGTAGTAAACTTGATTTTAGGAATTGATGATGTAATATATGGTCTACCTGGTGAATATGAAAAAACAATAGAAGAAGAGGAAGCAGAGGAAGAATATCAAAGAAAATTAGAAGAAATGGAAGAATATAAAATGTCAATGGGGAAAAAAACAAAGAAATAAGTTAAAGAATTAATATTTATTTGTTAATAAAAAATTACTTTTAAAAACTCTGTAGAGTTATTCAAATATAATCAAACATTGGTGATTTACGAAATGATAGAAACTAACATAACAAAGATGTTTGGGATAAAATATCCAATTTTTAGTGCTCCTATGGGTCCATTTTTTACACGCGATTTGGCCCTTGCTGTTAGCGAGGCTGGCGGTTTGGGGGTTTTATCAAATGTTAATGTAATAGGCACAGACCCCGTCAAGGAGCATTTAGCAAGCATGGAATATATGATTGAGCATACAGATAAGCCATTCGGTCTCAATATCCTTACATCTCGCAACAATCGAGGAGTCAAGCAAATGGTTAGAAAAATACCTCAACTAATCATGAATAATCCTAAAATGAGGGAGCAATGTAAGTATATGTTAACTTCTGCTGGATCTTCAAGTATTCTTCCAAAATCCAAGTATTTCCAAGAATTAAGAGAAAGTTCGGAAGTAAAGCACTTCCATGTTGCACCCGCAATATGGCTTGCACAGAAATGCGTGGATTCTAAAGTAGATGGATTAGTGGTAACTGGGACTGAAGGGGGCGGGCATCAATCTTATGAGAAAGTTACAACGCTGGTATTACTACAACAAATTAACAAAATTTTTCCTGATTTGCCTACAATAGCATGCGGTGGATTTGCTACAGGAGAAGGTTTGGCGGCAGCTCTATCTCTAGGTGCAGGAGCAATTGCTATGGGATCGCGATTTATAGCTTCAAAACAAAGTGAATTTCACGAAAATTACAAGGCATTAATTCCTCCAGGTAAAGCACAAGATACCGGGCTATTCACGGGATCATTTGGTCCGATTCGTTTATTAAGAAATAAATATGCTTTAGAACATCCTGCGCCCACCACTAGAGAGGACATGTTAGCTTATGAAAAATCCATAACCCCGGAAATGATGATGAAAGACGCGGACGCTTATGAAAGGATATATAACGGAGATACTGAAAATGGAGCAATACTACTGGGCCAATCAATCGGAATTATTGATAGTATTGACGATGTCAATGATATCATTGAAAGAATAATAAAAGAAGCAGATCAAATAATAAGAAAGAATTATTCCATGTTAAAATAGTAAATAAGATAAACACAAATCTTTCTTGAATTATTTTTTTTTATTTTGAGACCTAATATTTGCTTAATATTCCATCCAATGCACTAATATAGCTTTCAATTTCTGATTTCAATTCTATACTCTCCTCAGCGTTTCATCATTCAATTTTTAATCCTCTTCCTTAAGGAGATCAGAATCAAGTTTACGATCACCAATTTTTTCCCAATAACTTTTTTCTTCTACTTTTTCTAATTTTTTTTCTTTTACCTTCTCTGAGCTTTTTTCTTTTATATTCTCTAGGGACACCTTTTCAATTTCTTTGGGTTCTTGTTTTTTTTCAAATTTTTTGGTATCTATTTTTTTCTTCTGTTCTACTATCCCTTTCTTTAATCCAATTATCGCTAATATTGCTATGACAGTGCCAATAGAAATAAATAATATGATCAATGTTGATTCTGGTATGCTTTCTGAATTTCCCAGTAACGTTATTAACAAGATTAAATCCATTTTTGGCGATCCATCTCCACCACTTTTGGTCAAGTCGAAGAATTTCAAATATTCATTTCCAGTACTATCTACTTCACCAGAAATAAGATATTTTCCATCATTGGTTAGAGATACACTATTTATATATGCTGTTTCAGCATCGCGCCACAGGAGTGTCCCAGATTTGTTATATAATAATACGCCTCCCGAGGTTCCAGTGAAAATGTATTCTCCATCATTGTTTATTTGAATTGTGGTTACTCCAGGATTTAGTGTCCATAATGGGTTGGGATTGTTTGTACTGAAGTAGAACAATCTAGAGTCGATACTAACCGCCATATATTGTCCATCGTTAGATAGTTTAGGTTGTATGAGAGTGCCACCGATCACTAATGTGTGTATCCACTTCACTGACCCATTCTGATGATATAATGTGATGTTGTCAGAGATAGTACCGCTTGCAATAAACCTTCCATCTCCAGAGATTGACACAAAGTGTTGGTTTCCACCCGCTTTATCAGTCCATTCTACACTTGTTGATGTTATATTAACTAAATACACATAACCTTGATCATCCCCTACACATGCCAATGACCCATCAGTAGTGATGTCTATTGCTGATTTTATTGGATAAGATCCTACTGTACTAAATTCGAAGATGGACACATTACTACTTCTATGGAAAATTTTCGCTACATAGTTATCTGATATTATAATATATTCGCCATTACTAGAAATTCGACCCACAGGGGTATCTGTTGAATTATAGTTCCATAATAATTGTCCATTTTTATTATATAGATATAGAAATTCATTAGTGGTCGTAGCGATTATATATTGTCCATCATAAGAAATGTCTACAGACCAAACAATACCTTCAAGTTCACGTTTCCATAGACAATTACTATTATTATCAAAAAAATATAGCGAATAGTCATCATTATTTTGTCTAGATCCTAAAACAATATAATTTCCATCTCCAGAGATTGCCACTTCAGAAATTGTGTCAGGTATTTGATATTTCCATATGGGTAAATGTATATTATTTTTTGGTTTGATATTATTATCTAGAGTTCTACTTACCATTGATTCGTTGTAACTTATTTCAAAAAAGTATAATGGTGTGAATAACAAGGAAATAAAAACAATTGATATATATTTTATAAAATTATTACTCATAACAACTCACCAACCAGCTTTTTTGGAGAAATTTATTTTTACTCTCCAATTAATTCTATTCAATATATTTAAAATAATTCAAATAAATTTTGTGAAGTAAAAGTAAGTAACTATTTTTTAAAATCCTTATCTAAATTCTAATTCAATGGCTAACCATTAATTTTTTTTAATGATTTCCCACATTGGTTTTAATAAGGTCCGCCAATGATCCAGAATTTAATGATTACATCTGGAACCTTTTTAATAAGGAAAAAAGGCAAAAAAGTCTTTGGGACATTTAATATTTGCTTAATATTCCATCCAATGCACTAATATATCTTTCAATTTCTGATTTAATTTTTTTCAAATCTAATTCAGCTTGAGGTGACATTTGTATACACTCTTCTATATCATATATTTTTAATTGTGCATTTTCTATTTCAGATTTACAAATAAAGTTGACCATTTCTGCTGAATCCTTTATTAGAACTTTCCATATTTCGTCGGGTGTTGCTCTTTTCCTTTTTCCCATTCCTAAACGGTAAATTATTCTTCCATCCTCTTGGGTTTCTTTTCTTATATATGCCATAGCGACTAAGGCTTCTAGATATCCTTTTTCAAGACTTATATCACGCCCAGTACGTTTAATAACTTGTTCTAATGTCCCCTTATTTAATTTCATAACTGCAATTACAGATTTTCGAAGCTCATCAGGAATTTCTACTAAATCTGCAATTCCAATATTAGCCAATCTTGATTTTGGTTGTTCAATTTTACTTTTTAAAATATAAGATTCTATTAATTTCTTAATATTGGTAATGTTATTGTGAAGGGTCTTAAAATTATTCTCAAGAGACTCAAATTCGCTCAATAAAGATTTAGTTTTTTCTTCATCTTCCATTAAAATCACACACATAAATTTAAAGTAAATTTCTCTTTTTTAGAAACGCACCCCTATGAACTAATGCTTTTATTGCACGAACACATCGATCAGGAAATGAAACTTCAATTATTCCATGTTCATCCAAATAATTAGAACTCATTCGAGATTCAAGACCCAGCCAAGCACATGAAACCGGTTTGGCGCTATCTTTCATTACATCTACAACGATTTTTGCTGTTTTTAGGGGTTCAACCATAGCAGTTGGACAAAGAATTACAATCATTGCATCTATATTTGAATCTTCAGCCATTAAGTTAAGAGCTAGCTCATAGCGGTCTGCTAAAGCGTCTCCTAGAATATCAACTGGATTCGCATGACTCCAAGCTGGTGGGAGATCTTTATTTAAAGAATCAATGGTTTTCTTACTTAATTTAGCAATAGTCAATCCTTCAGTAAAAATATCATCTGCAGCCATGACACCAGGTCCTCCAGCGTTTGTTAATATACCAATTCTATCGCCCTTTGCTGGAGGTTGGTAGCCACATGCTTTTGCGCAATAAAAAAGTTCATTCATACTCCTAGCACGATAAATCCCATACTGTGCAAACATAGCATCATATATTATATCAGAACCTGCTATGGAGCCAGTATGAGAAGAAGCAGCCTTTGCACCTGCGGCAGTTCTACCCGATTTTGCAACAACAATAGGAACCTTCTCAATAACCTTATCAACAACCTCTCGAAATTTTTTACCATTTTTTATAGATTCTATATAAAGAGCAATAACTTTAGTTTCAAGATCTTCCGCAAAATATTCCAATAAATCAGCGTCATCAACATCAGCCTTATTCCCAATCGAAACGAAATTGGCGAAACCTATCCTTTCATCAAATGAATAATTAATAACGGCAGTACATAAAGCTCCCGACTGAGATATAAATGAAATTGGACCTTTAGGAGGCATTAAATCTGAAAATGAAGCATTATAATTATTAGGACACCTGATAATTCCGAGACAATTTGGACCAATTATTCGCATATCATTATAATGAGCTATTTTCACTACTTCTTTTTCCAATGCCTTGGCATCTTCACTTCCCGTTTCGGAAAATCCAGCAGTAATTACAACAAGAGATTTAACACCCTTTTTTCCACAATCCCTTATAACATCCATAACAAATTTTGATGGAACCACTATTATAGCGGTACTTATAGGATCTGCTACGTCTAAAATTGATTTATAAGCTGGCAAACCTCCTATTAAATCCCCTGGCTTTGCTCTATTATTAATTGGATATATATTTCCGGCAAACCCCTTGGGTCCTGACACTAATGCCCTTTTTCCAAGTCCCGCCGTCTTTACACTTCCTTTAGTTAAATTTGTGATAACAGCGTTTCCTACTTTTCCTTCTTTATTACTTGCCCCAATCACAGCGACTCCGTTTTTAGGTTCAAAAAAACTTCGAATCTCTTCTACACGTTCAATCAGTTCTTTCATAAATTAAATTCCCCTAAGCGATTTTTTAATTTCAGTCTTCTATAATATGTCCATAAATTTGCTCAATCGTTTTACTAAACGCATGTTCGGGATATTTCAAAATAAATACTTCTTTACTTGCAAGATCAGCAAACTCTTCAGAGTAATAAATTGTACCTGCTGGAGGAACATGAAAGGCCTTCTGCATCTTCTTTTCAATATCTTTTTTCTCATATTTCGGTAAAATTTTATTTAAAATAAGAAAAATCTTTGGAATTTCGAATTTCTTTGCTATCTCAAGAGTCACTGCAGTCCCTAAATAATCTTGTTCATCGGAACGTAAAACAACGAATAAGATATCTGATACAGCAATTGAGAGGAATGTTTCTTCATTCAGTCCTGGATGTGTGTCGATGAAAAGATAATCAAGATTTTTTTTATCTAAAATTTCATTAAATCCTTCACTCATAGTCGAAACTTCATATCCTTCTCTTAATATTTTTGTAATTTCATTAGCGTCTAGAGCTGCAGGAAACATATATAGATTTCCTTTTGTTTTCAACTGCTTGGATACATCTACAGCAACATCATCGATTTTACACTTTTTATAAAGATAATCATTTAGTGTATACTTTAATTTTTTATTTCCGAGCCCAAAAATGATATGTACTCCTGGTGATTGAATATCAGTGTCAATTACACCAACTTTTGCACCTTTTAAAGCACAATATGTTGAAAGATTTGCAACAATGTTAGACTTCCCAGTACCTCCACGGAATGAATGAACAGATACGATTTTTCCCATCTAACCACCTCTTTTTTCATTTTTCTTCCTTAATTTAAGTTTTAAATCATGAAAATCAATTAATTTTTTGATTGGTTTTATATATTCTTGATAATTTTGATATTGTTCCCTCAATATGGAGAGAACTATAAAATCATATTTATCTAAATCAGTATTATGAAAAAATTTTCTCCATTTTTCTGCATTTCCCTTGAAAGCTTCTTTTATTTTTCCTGACCGGACTTTTTTAACTTGAGTAGCAATTCGTTTGTAAAAATCAGATTGATTAATGTCTTCTATAGCATTTTTAATTTCTTTTTTGTTTATTTTTATTTCAAATTTTTCTGTAGACATAATCCCAACCTATTTCAATTCAATTCCCGTAATGTCTAAAGTTTCTAGATATTCCCTATATAGATTTATCGCAAGGGTTACAAACTCTTTATATTTTTCTATGTCATTTAAATACAAATAAAAAAGCGCACTTATCTGAAAATTTAATGCTGCACTATAATTGTCTTCTGATTTTAGTTTTAAACCGCCCAATAAATCATATAACCTGGCTATAAATTCTAATGATTTTATTTCTTCTACATCTTCAAGTGCATCTTCAAGAATAGATTCAGCTTTATCTAGCTGATCTTGTATCATATAACAGCTTGCTAATTCAAGTTTCGCAAAATTTGAATGCCCTATCGTGGCAACACTTTGTTCAAAATAATCAATAGCTTTTTTTGCTTCTTTTTCTGCTTGTTTGTAGTCTTGTTTCTTTAAATTGACTCTAAATTTGGTCAATTCGAATTTACCAGAAAAGAAATTTTTCAAATCTTTATGCTTGAACGATTTTAATAATTTAATTGCATCTTTTGATTTTTGAATTGAAGTCTTATATTCATAATTTAGACCCAAAGCTAACACTAATTCGTTTAGAATCATTATTTGGATTGCAAGAGCAGCATTATCATTACTAGCTTCTTGAAAAAGTGTATTTAAAGTTTCAATATTCTTCAAATAGTGCTTTTTCTTCCTTGAATCAAGCAATTTATCAATATACATAAAATCTTTATCTTCTAATTCTATTTCCTTTAGCATATTTAAAGTTTCTTTTCCCAGAATTTCTCCGCCGATCGAAATATTAAGTAGATCTATTAAAATTTGACTGTTTTCTTTAATGTGTTGATGCACTTTTTTGGTCCAATAGGCCCGATCAGTTGAAATTTTTTTGGCAAAAACGTCCAAGATTATTAATTCCCCCGTCCAATTAAGTAATTCAATTGGTTGTTCCAGAGTTTTAGCTATAAAAGTGTAAAGTTCAGCGAAATTTGCTAGATCTTCAATGTAATGCTTACTTTTTTTATCGAGAAATTTAATCCAAGGTTTGAAAATGCTCTCTTTAGCTTTTTTTTCATTTTTTAATTTTAAATAAATAGATACTTTTTGCTTCAAAAAATCAAAAAACATTGATTTAACAATTGAACTCTTTCTAAGGAATTCATCTTCAGGTAATTTTTTTTGATCTTTCATCAATTCATCTAATATTTTTTCAAGATCTTTTAATGATTCGTCTAACTCTTTAATTGCCTTTGGATATTCTTCTATAATTTCATTTATACTCCCAATTTCTTTACGTGCCTTGCAAGTTTTTATTATCTTTGTGAAGTTCTTTTTAATTTTCTTAGCAATATTTATTGCGTTTTTTTCATTTTCTAATCCTTTAGTCCAATCTTCCAATTTTTTATATGCAATTCCAAGTGCACAATATGCGTCAGATAATGCATCCCAATCCTTTTGTTTAACGTTTTCAAGCTTATTAATATATTTCTGAATCTCTATAGATCCTTTTTGTGGTTCTTTCTCAGCAAGATTGAATAACTCTAAATCTCCGCTTCCTTCTTCACTAGACATTTTTACCAATTAAAAAATTTAGATATATAATTGTGTTATATAATTTAAAATATATCGATGTGAGACTTTTTAAAATTTAAAATATTTTAATTTGAGACTTTTTAAACTTTATAACTTAAAGATTTTTGAAATAATGAATCATGATTAAATTGGAGTTAAAAAAACTCTAGTGTTCATAACAAAAAAAAATTGCTTTCTCGCAGAATTAACAAAAAATAGGAATAAAAATATAAAATTATTCGGTAATGGTGTGTAATTTTTCCATTTCCTCTTTTTCTATCTTTTTAAAATGATCAATAACTTCGTCAGGATCGCCGATAACTACTAATCTTCCCGCTTTCATTAGGGCAGCTCGATCACAGACCGCTTTAATAAAATCAATATCATGGCTAATTATAAAGTATGATTGTTGTAAAGTATCTCTTGCTTTTTTAACAGAACGAACTATTTCCATTCTTGTCAGAGGATCTGCAGTACCTGTTGGTTCATCTAAAATAACAATTTTTGGCTCTTTAATTAATACCCGACCAATGGCAACTCTATGTCGTTCTCCTTCGCTTACAGAATCAGGAAACTTATAAATTAAAGAATCAATTTCCTTATTTGTAAAATTAACTGCTCGCAGCGCATCGTAAGCTTTTTTAGTTTTATATTCATCCGACATGGGTTGTTCGATTGCTCCAGTTAAGTTTTCTAATATTGTAAGATGGGGATAAAGACAATATTCTTGGTGGAGTATTTCCATATATTTTGTTGCACGTCCTCGTTCTTCAGGACCAGCAACAGCCATATCAACCCAATCGTCACCAATTTTTACTTTAATATTACCCTCAGTAATTTTCTTCTCTCCAATCACCATTTGGACTAGTGATGTTTTTCCTGCACCTGAAACACCTACGAGTCCAAAAATTTCCCCTTCTCGTACATCGAAACTTACGTGATTTACGGCTCTTACAATTCCTCGGTCTTGAGTATAGTAAGTTTTCATCAAATCACCGACTTTAATTAATGGAACTGTATATTCTCTCCTATCAATGATCACTTCACCCATACGATCCATAAATGCCTTCTCGATTTTTTTAGGTTCTCCTTTTAGGGCTATTTCACCTTCATCAAGGAGCATTGCCTCTTCACTTAATTCAGTCACTGCTTCTGGCCAATGTGAAGTTACAAGGAGTGTTAATCCTTCTTCTTTAACTGATTTTTTCATAACATCATGAACAGCTACTGCGGTTAGAGGGTCGAGTGTTCCACTGGGCTCATCTGCAATAAAAAGCAGCGGATCCCGTGCTAAACACATCGCAAAGACACTCCTTTGTTTTTCACCACCAGAAAGATCTCTAGCAAGGTGTGTTGCTCTATGAGTTAAATGGACCATCTCGAGGAGCAGCTTAGCTCTGCTATCGATAGATTTTTCAGGATATTTGACCTTTTTCAAGATATTTCTAACATTATCTAGAACTGGAGCTTCACCAAATATTCCAAAAGTCCTTTGGAACATTATCGCAATTCTATTGTATATTCCATATGATAGAGGAGTTAATTTTTTACGTTCTTCCCAGTAATCGACTTCTTTAGCAACTAGGTTAGAACCGCAATTTTTACATTTTTGTCCAGCTTTGCTTGGGTATTCAACATGCCAACATTGTTCGCATGCGGCAATATTAAAAATTATTAGACCTCTTGTTGGTTCGTATTCTTTTGTGCCTCGAATTGCATTCATTAATACTGATTTTCCAGAACCACTTTTTCCCAAAATTCCAAACGAGTGGCCTTCATGAAGTTCAAATGAAATATTTTGTATAGCGGGTTCACCACGGACAAATTCCTTGGTTAATTCTTTAACAATCAAAAAAGGTTTTTTTTCAGACATTTTTCAATCCTCCGTTCAAGGAAAGCCTACCGGCCAAATTTTTGGACGGGCTTCCTTTGCTTGATCCATTTTCTTACCCTGAGCGACTTCCAAGATGTCAGCGATGTCTATTAATGCAAGAACATTTCCAAATATCTCTCCTCGACCAAGGAAAAAGGATTCACTAAAACTTGCTTTTCCAAGAAGAAATTTTGCGATATCGTAATATGAAATGCGAATAATTAGGTCAGGCTCCGTATCCGGTATATCTGGAGTGACCGACGTAGGAGATATCATAAAACTTAATCGTTCAATCAATTTTTTCTTAGGATGAACAATTTCAATTAAAACTAATCGATGAGGTATTAAAGAAGCAATTTTGACAGCTTCTGGAGTTATAATTGCTTGATCAAGCATATAATCAATGAAAAGCATTAATCCTGAGGGTTCAGTCTCAGTTTTTTGGCGAATCCAAGAGATTTGAAACCACCATTTATCTGGAAATTCTTCTTCGTACCATTCCTTTTCTTCTTCCATTGCTGATTCGTGTGTTTTTTCCTCTTCTGCCATTTCAATCCAACCTTAATTATAAATTTTCTAGAAAATTTAACGCTCCCTTAATAATTTCTTCTTTAGGTGAAGAAAAATCAAATTTAAGATGAGGATCTGCAAATGCAACTTTTATTAAGGGTGAACAGACCCAAGGGTCACCTCTACCAAGAGCTGCACAATAAGTTGCTCCAACTAGGCCGAATGCATTACCTATAGTAGAAGCTAAATAAGGGGTATTCATCCCTCTTAATTCCAATAATCCGCCTTCTTCTAATTTAAGACTACATGAATAAGGTAAGCCAAGATAATCTGGCATGTCGTTACCAGCTTCTCCAGTCCTAAGCCACCCTTCTTTAATTAATAAACTCCTTGAATAATTTAAACCCCAAGCTCCAGCGGTGGGACTACCGGTAAGAAGGGCAGCGATATTTCCCCCGATACTTCCTATAATATAAGTTTTTTCATCACCAGAAGCTAGAAATTCCAGAGAAGTATTCAATTTTTCTAATTTTTCCATTGCATTTGATATCATTGTTTCAATAACCCATTTTATAGAATCCCATTTCACGGGGTAAGTCTTTTTTCCAGCACCAACGAGTTTTACAAAGTATTTTTGAATAATTTCTATCATCATATCCAAAAATTCTCCATAAACATCTCCACAGATTGCACTCGTTAATAATGCTGTAGAATAACCTCTACCACCTAATAGATATAAATCATGCCAAAACTGTTCGGTAATAATTGGAATAATAGTGGCTAAACAACCAATGGAATTTTCTATATATTTTCTTGCAAGTTCTTTATTTTCATCCTTTGCTACCTCTAAAAATGGTCGTGCAGGAAGCTGAGAATCTTGTTGACAGATATCAGCAAGAAATCCAAATGGAATTCCACCTGGGGAATTAAGAGAATGTCCTCTAGAAGGCCAAGTTCTTTCACCCATTAAAATACAATTTGCCTTCTTTGTTGCATAAGCAAGATCTGAAATGGTACTCGTGCGAGTTAGACGATAAGTAGAAAAGAAACTTAAAATGCCTTGCATCAATACCCATTTTAAAGCGATACTACTATCAATATTATTCACCAATATTGATGGTGCACGTGCTACTAGATATAAAGTATCACCAAGGGCAGCTTTTAGTTTTTTTGCACGTGAAGAGTGAAATTGCTTATTAATATCGATAACGAAGCGCGAATCTATTACTTCTTGAACTTCATCATTTCCTGTTATTACCTTACAATAAGCATCTTTTGTAAGACCGGGATAAATCTCAGATAATTGATCTAAAAGAACATTTCCACCAGAAATATTATGTTCCATGGTTTCTAGTAATTGATTGACGGTCTGAGGAGTTACTTCCCTTCCAGCTCTAATTTGTACAACACCATGGGGAATATCTAAGTTGAAAATAATGGTTCTCTTCACGTCATTTAGTAAATTTCGCATAGCTGGATTATTTATGCAGTTGAGTTGATCTACTTCTACTTCAACATCTGTGCTTGAGATTACATAGGTCTTTAGTTTATCTTGTCCGATTGGAGCACCGACAGCTCTATTATAGCTAGGTAAACCCCTTTCAAGCGCGATGCTTTTACCTGCTTCCTGAAACTTAGCTTTTTGTTGAGACTGTTTATATCCATCACGAAAATACATAGAATAATCGAAGGTTTCTGTGGGTTCGATAGTAAATATTTTTTCTAATGTGCCCCAAATATTAGTTTTTTGTTCTAATGGCATAAAATCTCTTAAGGCTTTAACTGCTGCTCTAAGGTACTGACTAGCTTTTGCAGTCTCTTCCATTTTAAGAACGTCAGCAGGTAGTTTGCCTTTTTTTAATGGTCCAGCCATAATATCATCTCAAAATTAATAATCATTAAGTAATTCGGGATTAAATCCTCCTAATATCTTAATTTGCGCAATTCTAGATAATAGCATTAAAATTTCAGTCCGGTTTTTAAACGGATTAAGGTCCCACCAGAACATAACATTAATTGATCTCGCATCTACTGAATCAACTGGAAATCCCAGAGTAATGGGTTTATCGAGAGTTTCTGCATGCATATCTTTAACATAATCAACATAACCAGTATCAAAGTTTAATATACACCGTCTTCTAACATCAAATATTAATTCGGTTTCATCAGTCCTATGGCTATACCCTTCGGGATTTATCGATCTCAGATAAGTTCTGGCAGTGTCAAAAACTTCCGTTTCAATTAAAGGTTTAACAGCTGCTTCACAATCTCTCTCACGCATTTCAAGTAATACTGTTCCTGCGTTTAAAACAGCATCTACACCTCTAAATCTATTAAAATATGAACGTAATCTCAACCAAGGGGCATGAGGCCCGATCATTGTGTCAATGAATTGGACAAATTTCATTCGATCCCCCATTTTTGCTCCATCTGTTGCCTCAATTAGTTCTTTAATGGGATCATATTTCTCGATTAATTCATCTAATGGAGGATGTAAGCTGCTATAAAGAGACCCTGCAGCTCTATGCCCTAATAGCCTAATAATATCATCATCTGGAACATTACGTATTTTAATTAATCTTTTATAAGGATCCATAATTTTTTTTCTTCTAAAACTAGAGCCATCTAAACCAGGATAAAATTGGCGAATATATTTCACTTCTTTTTTTAATTTTCTTCTTTCAGACATTGGCATTCAAAAACACCTCATAATTTTACTCCTTTAGCAGCTTCTGCTAATTTTTTTAATGGGTTATCAAATAACGAAATCTGTTCTTTTAACCTAAAATACATACTACTAGAAACGTCAGGTTTTTTTAGTTGAGTGCCGGAATCCAAACAAAGTGCGGCACTTAAACAAGGAGTAATGAAACCTGAATGTCTCAAATTTTCATTATCCATTTTTAAGGTACAAATATCTCCTGTACCGATTTCCGAATGAGTATACATGTTTAACCCTAACGCCGATCCAATAACCCGACCACAATCTGGGTCGAAACCTGATTCGTAATTTAATAAATCACTAAACCCAATTAATGCTGAAGAAACACATTGGGCGGCTCTGCTGGCCCCTACATTGACAATGCATGCGGCTAGCAGTGCAGTGACCATATATGCATTCCATTTAGCATAATCAGAACTTTTTATTAAGCGATAATCAGAAAAGAATTTATGGGGATATCTCCTTCCTCTCCAACTAATAATCTTATCTTCAAATGCAAATTGCATGAGACTTTTAACAACATCTCCTACTCTGCCTTCTTTATTTTCTTTGATTAAGTCGAGTAGAAGATTATCACCATTAAATCCCTGATAAGCTAATCCAAGTAGATGATACCGTTCGAACCATCCAATGGCATTACCCATTTCAAATTGAGCTGCTTGCTCTAATATCGCGGTAAGAGCAATTGCATCAAAAGTCCTTTTATTGGATAATGCTACCAAATCTGTTAAATTAATTGTTTTAAATCCGTAACCCATCCCTTCTTCGGTTTGTGGAGGACGAAGCAAACAAGTTAAAGCATTATTAGGAGGAAAATTAACACTTTGCGGGTATCTACCAAAGACCGCATTTTTAATTAACCCACATCCATCAGGATCTGTTTGAGGAGTAACATTAAAAATCTCACTCATAGCTTGCATTAAAGCTACGCCAGTAATTGTATATGCGCAGTTCCTACTTGATGAAGCAATTATTCTTTTATTTGGTACTGTAACAACGATGACATCTTTACCTGGGAGAAAATCAATAATTCCTTCATCATCTTTTAAAACTTGTACTTTATCTTTTATTTTTTCTGCTATAACTTCCGCGTTATCATAAATTTCCCAATCTCTAGAATACCACGGCATTTGAATTTCATTCTGTCTCTCCTCTGATGTATATCCAACTTGACCAGAATGGATAATCGCCTCTAATTTCTTGAGATCTATATAAGCAGTACTTTTAATGTAATTCAATACTTTAATCATATAGGAATTATGCATAGGACTCAAAGATTCTATAGGTAAATCTTCTGCGAGACAGTTTCCTTCATCATCATAAATATCAATTTTGTCTTCAAATTTCATTTTTTATCCTCTTTTTTTTATTCTTTTATCTCCTGCTTCTTCTTCAAACTTTTTTACTCTTTTCTCTAATAAATCTCTCATATAATCATGAGCTTGAATTAATATTTCTTTCTTCCCTCGCAAAGCCAAATAATAAGGACTTTTTTGAGGTTCAGTGGGATAAACTAATTTCAAATTGAATTTCTCAATTGTCGCTGCAATAATATCTTCTGGGGTTCCAGGCGGAATTTTGAGGTCAAAATCCTTTTCTTTTTCATTTTCTTCTGCCATTGGAATCCCAAGTTATTGTCTGACAATTTGCTAATAGTCAAAGATTATTGAAATTATTTTTATAAATTTCTACAAATGGAAAATATAAATAAGTTTTAATTTAATCATTAATAAAATAATCTCTAAAATGAGATTAAAGTAATAGAAAAAGATATTCAACCCAGTGAAGAAAAGCCCGTGAAGAAAAATGTCGAAATTTATATGTACTAGATGTAATTGGGAGGGTACAGAAGATATGTTGACTCAAGTTCCCGTGTGTCCAAATTGTGCTGTCGGCCATAGTCCTCTTTGGAGGTTATTAAAAAAAGCTGATGATCTTGAATGCCCAAATTGTTCTTGGAGAGCTAAAATGGATGCAGTTCCTAAAGAACCCGAATGTCCTAAATGTCATTGTGAATACATAAATAAACTTGACTAATTTTTTATATATTAAATCTCAAAATCAATTGTAATAAAATTCTAAATTTATGAAAAATTTAATTTGGAATGGTTACTATGACTGATGATAAGACTGTCACAAGTAGTATTTATCTGAACTTATGTCTATCAATTTTAGAAGTGTTGAAAGAAGAAATTGGATTAGCTCGTGGTGTAAGTACTGCGGAAGCCATTTGGCGTAGATTTGCTTCGAAAATTAGGCAATATCTTGTCGATAAGTTGGAAGTTCCAGACAATGATATTCCATCAATAGCTAAATTAATCAAGGGTTACTATTCTGATATTCTAAATTTTCCAAATGTGGAAATTATTGTAAAGGAAGATGAGGGAGGAAATACAATAATTCAAATTAGAGATTGCCCTATATGGAAAGCAATCAAAGAAAATCGGCTGCCGCCATTATGTCATAAAGCGTTTTGTAACGGGTTCGTAGAAACACTTGTCAGGGAACTGAATCCTAGCCTTATATTCGAGAAAGGAGCTGAATATAGGCAAGGTGCTGATAGATGCGAATTCCATATGAAGATTTTCTAGTAATATCTTATATAATCAACAGAACTAGACATTTTTAATATATTTTGCTTTTGAAAAATGAAAAGAAATAAAAAAAATAACTAAATGCATCTTTTTTTTAGTTTAGAAGCCTAAATCTTCTCCAATAAGTATTATATTCATTCGTCTAGTATTGAACGGTCTCTCGATTATTAAAGTAAAATTACATATTCGTTGTGGTTCATTACATTCTTCCCAAGCACATAATCCTGTCCGTGTACAAGGTAAATCCATTGAATACCTAGCTGCATTTTTAGGGGCCGTAAGGTTATGGATTCTTTGAATAGCTGCATCTACATCCTTTACAATCTTATTTTTACCCACCACAAAGAAAACTTTTTTAGGTCCAAAAATCATGGCTGCAATCCTATTTCCCATACCATCTACATTGACTAATTTTCCATCTAGTGTCAGAGCATTAGATCCCGTGATAAAAATATCAGCTGATAGGTTTTGGTACCTTGTATTTCTCTCTTCTTTACCATCTATACCTAGCTTCCATCTATTATAAAAAGTAATATCTGTCCGATTTGACAATTTTTCAATAATTCCAGTCTGTATCAAGGTATAGGATCCTCCTACTCCAACAGTTGAATCAGCAGGTATTTTACTCATAAGCCATTCAACTGCTTCCTCTTTAGTTGGGAAAAATTTTACCTTAAAATGATGTTTTTTTAAAGCTTCAATCGCTCTTTGTACAATTAATTCGTTATATTTCTTCTCACCTTGGGGAAACCATTCCATTCGTTTTTTATCCAGTTCTACCATAATAAATCAATCCATTAATTGT
>JABXJV010000085.1 GCA_013375355.1 Candidatus Helarchaeota archaeon | reverse complement strand
TTTTTATATTTGTGCCTGTTTCTGCGCAGGAATATGAATTTGATATACCGGAAGAAGAAGAGTCAAAAATCGAGTTTAATGGAAATCTGGATGTTAAGTGGGCTATTTTAAATACCCGTAAATCATCACCCTTCTATGAAATACAGTTTTATCAGACCACAGATAACAGTTCATATCTTTCCCGATACCGTTTAGATTATTATTTTAACGGAGAATACCGACGCAAAAAAGTCGATTTTGTGATGAAAACATTTTCTCAATATAAAAAGGATGAACCGATTTCTTTATCTTTTTATGAATTGTACGGAAGTTTGAATCTTTCACCGAAATTGACTTTCGGTATAGGAAAGAAGAGATTCATCTGGGGTAAAGGATATGCATTTAATCCTGCAGGATATGTTAATACTGAAAAAGACCCAGAAAATCCGGAACTTGCACTTTCGGGCAAGTCTTCTACTTTTTTTATGTTTAATAAAAGTTTAAATTCTAATTTTCTAAAAAATTTTTCTTTCTCAAGCATAATACTACCACCCGAGGCAATAATAAATGAAAAATTTGCTCCTTTAGAAGATACGGAGATTGCTTTAAAAACGTACTTTCTTATTAAGAACACTGACATTGATTTTATGTTTTTTTATGGTAAAAATCAGTTAAGAAAATATGGTTTTGATTTTTCCACAAATCTTAAAGAAAACTTTGAAATACATGGTGAATGCAGTTATGCTCAAAATGAAGAGAAGTTTATAATACAAGAAAACCTACTTTTGCTGCAGAGAATAGACGGTTCATCTTTTCTTTTTGGGATGCGCTACCTTAACAGATTCAATACAACTGTAATTGCAGAATATTATCATAATAACAGAGGTTTATCGAAAGAAGAATTTAATGATTATTATGATTATATAGAGACCACTATGAAAAGCAATAGTTTTAATATAATAAGCCAAGTAAAGCAAAATGTGTCCAGCAGATTTATATCAAAAACTCTGATGAAGGATTATCTTTATATTATTGTCAGACAGCCTGAACCATTTGGATGGCTGTATTCATCATTTTCTATATTTACGATTTATAATTTGAACGATAATAGTTTTATCCTTTCACCTAGATTTGGGTATGAACCTTTTACAAATTTTGAATTTCTGCTCTGGCCTGCTTTAACATTAGGAGAAAGCAATTCAGAATATGGGAGCAGACAATTTCAAAAGAAAGTGGAATTTTGGATGAGATTTTACTTTTAGTGTTTTATTTTCTACTGGGAAATAAGTAATTTTTGAAAAAAGAATACATTTAAAATAATGCATATCAGAAAAATTTGCCAAAGTTTTTTAATAATTTGACTTTTACCTAAGTTCTGGTTCTGACTCAAGAGTAATAATGAATGAACTTGAAATAATTGAAGAAATTAAACAAGACAAATCGGAATATTTTAAGGAACTTGTCGATAAATACAAGAATATGGTGTTCAGGATTTGCTTTGGATTTGTGAAAAACAAAGAAGATGCGGAAGATATTGCTCAGGATGTTTTTTTTACAATTTATAAAAATATAAAGAATTTTAAATTTGAATCTAAAATCTCAACCTGGATATACAGAATTGCCGTAAATAGGTCGTTAAACCATATAAGAAAGAGAAAATTACCGAGAATATTCAGTAAAATTAATTTAAAAGAAGGGAATGTGGATGAATATGCTGAAATTCCTGCCTCTGAAGATTCTTCTGCTGATTTTAAGGTAATAACTGATGAAAAAAAGAGGATTATTTATAAGGTATTGAATGGGTTACCTTCGAATCAGAGAATTGCTTTTACTTTATACAATATTAAAGGATTAACTTATGAGGAGATTGCAGAAATAATGGGATGTTCAATTTCTGCAGTTGAGTCAAGGATGCACAGGGCAAAAATGAATCTTCAGAAAAGGTTGGTGAAATAT
>JABXJV010000084.1 GCA_013375355.1 Candidatus Helarchaeota archaeon | reverse complement strand
TTGTAAACCAATTACAAACAGATGTAAAGATCTTTTCTGTAAAAGATTTATATAAAAAAATTGAAGAGCTCGAAAATTTTGATTTTTCTCAACCTTTTATAGCTCAACCCATTATATCTCAAGTAATAGAATCTCTAAGTCCAAGCACTGAAAAAGCAGTTCAAAAAGAAACCGTTTCCACTTTACGTGCTCCAATTCCTACAATGCCTGTAAAACAAGTAGTTAAAGAAGTACCTTCAGAAGAAAAAATTTCAGAAGGAGATTGGAGTGAATCTGAACTTGAGGGTGCTAAAATATTTGATGAATTAATCACTGGATGGAAACAAAGAGATTGGGAAAAGATTGGAGGAACAAGAGAAATTTTTATGGCCGGATGGGCAAAATTATCTAGTTATGATAAAAAGAAAATTAGGAGTGGAACGTGGAGTAAGCAAATTATAAATAAAATCAAATTATTAGGGAGAGAAAGAAAAGTCTAAGGTTGTAAATCCGAAGTTATATTAAAAAAATTACATAAAAATAAAAGAATTTTTTGCTAAATTTAAAAAAATAAACAGATACTACAAGTTCATCTTTATTTTTTACTGATTATTATGTTATTCTTTTAATAGCGAAAATAAAGTTTTTATAAATTTTATTAAAAAGAATATATACAATTTTGTCACTTAATCAAATTTTTTAAATTGGAGAGATTAAAGTGGTAGTTATATCAGTAAATAAAAACGCTTTAAAACTAGTTTTAGACGTGATTGAGAACAAAGATGTTTATAAAGTTGATGTAATAAAACTTCAAAATGGTGCTACAGTTATTGATATGGGTATTAAAGTTACAGGTGGATATTTAGCTGGAGTAAAATTAGGCGAGATTTGTTTAGGCGGTCTTGGTTATGTGAACTTAACAACAACAAATTTTGGAGAATTTGTATTGCCTTCAGTTACGGTTTCTACAGATTTTCCCCATATAGCTTGTTTAGGATCTCAATTTGCTGGTTGGAGATTAAATGTAAAAGACGAAAATTATTTTGCTATGTTAAGCGGTCCAGCAAGAGCTTTAAAAGGTGGAGAAAAAGGACTCTTTGATGAACTTCAATATAAAGACACTGCTGATGTGGCAATTGCGGTGCTTGAAGGAGGTTCTTTACCTAATGAAAATGTAATGGAAGTAATTGCAACTAAATGTAAGGTTGATGTTGACAAAACTTATGCATTAATAGCTCCAACTGCAAGTCTAGCTGGAGGAGTGCAAATCGCAGCTCGTGTTGTAGAAATGGGAATTCATAAACTTCACGAAGTCGGTTATGATCCCAAGAAAATAGCCTATGGTATAGGCTCGACTCCCATAGCACCAATAGCAAAATCCGATACTAAGGCAATGGGAGTAACAAATGATGCAATTATTGCCGTAGGTAGTGTTATTTATAATATTAATAGTACAGAGGGCGATAATTTAGAGGAAGTAATTAAAAAAGTTCCTTCTAGTACTTCTAAACAATATGGAAAACCATTTTATCAAATCTTTGTTGATGCAGGTAAAGACTTTTATAATATCGACCCCTTACTCTTTGCTCCAGCACAAATCACAGTAAATGATATGAGAACAGGAAAAACAAATATGGCAGGAAAATTAGACGTAGAATTATTAAAGAAATCTTTTGGAATTTAAATAATTAAAACATTTTACTTATTTTAATTTCTTTATCTTAATTCTGCCTAGTTCCACACTTTCGTTCGATTTTTTTTTATGTCTTTTTTTTAGCGTTAATATTTATATTTTGAATTCTTATTCAAAGAATTCTTAAATAATAGTGTTTTTTTAATTAATATTGGTGTAATTGAAAAATCTCTAATATACACTTAAATTTATTAAATTGTAATAACATCGAACAAATAATTGACCGATATTCAATATTACGATTTATTGCATTGTAATAATTGGTGAGCTGAATGGAAAGCGAAGAGTATCAAGAAGAAGATGAGGAAGAGGATGAAGACCCCTCTCTGTTAGACGTTATTGCTACCTATAGACATGATGCTGATAAAATTATTATTCTGGCTCGATCTGTTGAGACCATTTTACATTATACCGAAAGATTAGAAGAAAATGCAATGACACTTAATGAATATGTTCGATATATGTTCGATCAATTGAATGATGTTGTTTCAAAAGTTGGTGATTTGGAGACTAGATTTAAAAAATTGGTAGAATTCCAAATTCAATCTATTCAACAACAGGGGCCTTCTACTAATTCAATGAATCCAGCTTATGAACAAGAGTTGAGAAATCAAATTACTACGATGGGATCAAAACTTGTTGACTTTGAATCAATCATCCAAAAACTCCTATCTAGGTGGGAAGATTTCCAAAAAACCGCACCTGTAGCCCCTGCAGCTCCAGTTGCTGGGATACCTCCGACTCCTCCTAGACCACAAGGGTCTGTAGTTGAAGAAAGTTTACTTAAACCTTCCTCCTTTAAATCTGCTTCTATTAGTTCCCCTGCTCCAAAAGGACCTGCTCCAATGGGTGGTATGAGCGTTCGTATGGCGATGATGTCAGAAATTAAATCTAGACTGGGAAAACGCTCAGGTACAGCAGGACCTATGGGAGGTGGGATGGGTCCTATTAAAAAAGATTATGTTCCTAAAATTCATCAACCACGCGCAGCTAAGCCAATAGAAGGTAGTTTAGCCAAGAAAATGAATAAATTATTAGATGCAAAATTCCAAGCGCAACTCGGGGGCAATGTACCACAAGGTGGCGGTCCACCAAGCGCTGGTCCACCAAGAGGTCCGCCCAGTGCTGGTCCACCAAGAGGTCCGCCTAGTGCTCCACCTAGTGCTAGACCAAGTCCACCAACCGAAACATCAGATAAGAAAAAAGATAAGAAAAAAGGTAAGAAAAAAGATAAGAAAAAGGACGATAAAGATACCATTTCTAATCGATTAGCTAGCATAGATGAAGCTCTTAAAGATAAGTTAGGTTAATTAACCAGTTTCTTTTATTTTTTTAATGCTTTATTTTATAAACCTCATTATCTTACTCCGATTTAGAAATAATTTATCAATATATTTATAATTTTACTTAGGATAGTGAAACCTAAAATAACAAATAACGTATTCAGCCTCTTTATTATCAAATAGGCTTATTATTATTAATAAATAAAAATGGAGTGCTTAATATGCCTGAAGATTTAGATAAAGTGAAAAAATACGTTGAACACTATATTGAACATATAGACGAACATGCCGATAAACTAAGAGAACTTTCCAAAGAGGTTAAATCAAAAGATTTATTAAAATATTTCGAAGAAGCTATAAAAAATATTGAAAAAGCAACATCGAGCTTAAGAGAATTACAAAACCGATTATAAAGGGAATTCTTTGTCATTTTATAAGGATCTTGAATTTATTAAAGAGAAAGACCTCATAAAATTGCAACAAGATCGATTAAGAAAGATTATTCATTATGCATTCAACAACACCCGACTTTACAAGAATAAATTAAAATCTGTTGGATTAACACCTGATGAAATCAAAACACTTGATGATTTGAAAAAAATACCATTTTCATCTAAAATTGATATTGTAGATGATCCAGAGGGCGCAGTGGGGGATTTAAATAAAGTTTATAAAATTCATACCACGTCAGGAACATCTGGACGTGGAGAAACAATTGTTTTTTTTACTAAACCGGATTGGAAGACTTATGTATCCCAAAATGTAAGA
>JABXJV010000083.1 GCA_013375355.1 Candidatus Helarchaeota archaeon | reverse complement strand
TTTGAAATGATTTTTATTAAAAATTGATGTTTATTATGTTACTTTCTTTACAGAGAAAGTAGCAAGAAACTTTATTTGCTTCTTTATTGTTTAAGAATTGAAAGTAAAAAATGGCAAATAATTACATAAAGTGCCCGAAATGCGGCTTGAAGATTGAAAAATACAGGAATCCTATTCCAACTGTTGATATAATTATAGAAATGATAGAAGACAATAGATATAAAGGTATAGTATTAATATTTAGAAAAAATACCCCTAAAGAATGGGCCATCCCTGGAGGATTTGTCGACTACGGAGAGAGTCTGGAAGAAGCGGCATTAAGAGAAGCAAAAGAGGAGACCGGTCTTGAGGTAAAAAATTTGAAGCAGTTTAAAGCATACTCTGCTCCAGAAAGAGACCCTCGCATGCATACAATTTCAAATGTATTTATTGCTCAGGCAGAGGGGATTCCTACTGCAGGGGACGATGCTGAAAAAATAAAAATTTTTAAACAAAGCAATCTTCCAGAAAATATCGCTTTTGACCATAGAGAAATATTGAACGATTATTTTATGAGTAAAGAATCCGGGTAAATATTATAATAAATTTCAATTATCAATATGGGTAAATTTAGCGAATTTATAAATAGAATATGGAATGGAAAGAATTATGAAAAGAAAGGGATAGATATATCTATTCCCAAGGAAAATGAAAGAATATTTACAGAGTCGGAGGAGAAAAAAAGAATTCCTTATATAAACATAATACTTCTTTTGATAACCATATTTACTACCCTTGTAGCTGGAGCATTGATAGAGGGAGCAAATATTATATCAGATTTTAGTTCATTGAAAATAGGAATCCCATTTTCATTTACCCTGATTTCGATATTGGGCTTTCATGAACTTGGACACTTTGTTGTATCGAGGCTACATGGAGTAAAAGCGACCCTTCCATATTTTATACCTGCCCCACCACCATTTTTCTTTATCGGGACATTCGGGGCATTTATAAAGGTTAAATCACCAATTTATGATAAAAAAACGCTCCTCGATATTGGTGCTGCTGGACCCATTGCTGGATTTTTGATAGCGGTTCCGTCAATTATATGGGGGCTTCAGATTTCAGAGGTTAAAGAGGTTTTGCCGGGTCAAGGGCTTAAACTCGGTAATTCCCTCCTGCTTTATATCGCTGAAAAGATTATATATGGGGATATCCCACCCGGATATGATATACATTTAGGTTCTGTGGCATTTGCTGGGTTTATTGGACTCCTGGTTACTGCTTTTAATCTTATGCCTATTGGTCAACTTGATGGGGGACATATTGCATATGCTCTTTTTGGAAACAAACAGAGAATAATAGCAAAAATCTTTTTTTTATCTCTTTTTGTATTGGGTTTTGTCTGCTGGCTTGGATGGTTAGTTTGGGCGTTTCTTGTTTATGCGATTGGGTTTCGTCATCCCCCTACTGCATATGATTTTATAGACATTGATAAAAAAAGAAAAATTATAGGATATATCTGCGTTGGTATTTTTATATTATGCTTTACCCCGATTCCCTTCTCTTTTTAGGACATCATTTTATTTTATGCATTCTTGGAAAAAATGATTTGATATTTTTGTGCGATTTCTTAAATTTATTAAGATATAGAATATTTTTTCATTATTTTTAAAAAATTTGTTGAAAAAAAGAAAAAATAACAATATATTGTATATATAAATTATGAAAATACATTTTAGTGTATATTTTAATAAAATAAAGATAATTTTTACCTTTGTTTTTTTGATTGCTGAAGTATTAAAAGGTGGAGAGATTGTTTTTTATGAAAATAGGGATTATAGAAATTTTCCAGAAGGTTCTGGATTCTCGGATGTTTCCAAATTTAGAAGTGTAATCGACCTGAACGGTGAATGGGAATATAGAAAAGAATCCAGATCAATTTGGAAAAAAGTTTTTATTCCAAGTTGTTATGAGTATAAGGGTAAATTAATATTTAGAAAAGAATTTAAAGTTGATTCCACCTTTATTGACAAGCATTTAAAGTTAATTTTATACGGTGTAAACTATAGATGCACAATAAGGATAAATGACCAATTAATAGGAAATCATTTTGGAGGATATTCTTCATTTTCACTTGAGATACCCGATAATATCATTATTATAAATGGAAAAAACAAAATAGAAATAGATGTTGATTCAAGGTTAGATGTAAGTAAAACCATCCCTATAAGACAGCAGGTTTATGGTTGGAAAAATTACGGGGGTATATTCAGAGAGATTTTCATTTTGGGTGTTCCGAAGGTTTGTATTGATGAAGTAGATTTAAAATATTTTTTTTCTGACAGCTTGAAAGTTTACCAGACCAATGTGAATTTTAAGATTAGAAATTTTAATTTAATGCTCCCCAAAGGGGGTAAAAGAGATGTTCAGTTGATTGAAAACATCGTGGAAGTAGGATATGGAGTTGAACTTTATGACCCCGATAAGAATAAATTGCTTTTAAAAGTTTATTCTCCGATTAAGCTTTTAAAAATCCATAGATTAGGTATCGCCAATGTTGGTTTTACACTGAAGAATCCCGAGCTCTGGAACTTTTATAATCCAAAATTATATGAACTTCGTGTATTTATCGCAATAAATAATCGAAGGATTGATGAAGATAGAATTTTAATCGGATACAGAGATTTTAAAATCAAGGATGGCGATATTTATATAAATAACGAAAAAGTTAAACTTTGGGGTATCTTATATCAAGAGGATTATCCAGGGCTTGGCTCTGCTTTAAACTGGAATATTATCGAAGAAGACATCGTAAAAATAAAGAATTTAGGTTTTAATCTTATCCAGTGTGGTTATTATCCTTCTCATCCGTATTTTTTTAAACTATGCGACAGATATGGAATTTTAGCGATTGAAAGTCTACCGTTGTGGAATGTTCCTGCAGTCCATTTCAAGAATAAGCGGTTTAAGGAAATCAGCATTAATTATTTAAAAGAGATAATTCAGCGTGATAGAAATCATGTATCTATAGTTTCCTGGGGATTGGGGGGAGAGTTTGAATCTACAAACGCTGATGCTGTAAATTATGTCACCGAACTGGTTGAAGTTTTAAAGAGCAAAGATTTAAGGCCCTCTTTTTTCTCTTCAAGAATAATTAAAAATGAAAAGTGCGCTGATATAATTGATCTGCCCGGCATCAATGTGTACACCAATTCTTCTGATGAGATGAAGGAAATAATAAGCATGTGGAAAATGAGATTTCCTGAAAAGCCATTAATAATTTCTCGATACGGAATTGACCTGTTCTCAACGGGTCCAGATGGGAGAATGACTCAGAGTTTAATGAACTATCAGGCTGTAATTCTTGAGAGTTTTTATAATAAAATATTATCCGACCCTGATGTTGATATAAGTATATTATGGAGCTACTCTGACTGGAGGCTGGAAAGACCATTAATTATTGCCCCTCCTGAATCAGACCAATACCTTTATCCGATTGGTTTGATGGATTATTATAGAAATGAAAGAATTTCTTGCAGGGTAATAGAAGCATTAAATACCGAAGGGAAGGTCCCATCAATTTTTACAGTTAATTATGAAGATTATGAACCTTATGAATATCAGATTATTGGATTCATAATGATTATATCTCTGATTTACCTTTCCAGAAGAAGCAAAAAATTTTCTGAAAATTTGAAAAGGTCTTTAATATTTCCAAAAAGTTATTTCAGAGATATTGTGCAGAAAAGAGTTCTTTCGGTAAGACAGACTATTTTTCTTGGTATAATGATATCAGTCATTTTTTCTGTAATTTTATCCTCGTATTTTTATTATTTCAGGTTTAGTAAGGAATTTGACTATTTTATCTCTCATTTTATTTTTATTGACCTTGTTAAAGAGATAATTGGAAGGCTTACTTGGAAACCACTTTATTTTATATTATACATTTCATTGCTTTTATTTATTTTCTTTCTTATGGTTTCATGGATAGTTTATCTATGGGGCATTTTTCAAAAATTTAGTCTGCCTTATAAAAGTGCTGTTCATATAGTTTTTTGGTCCGGTGTGAATAATCTATTTCTCATTCCATTAATGATGGTTTTATATCCTGCTTTGAAATATAAAGGTGTTGTTTTTTTAAGTCTGTTTCTTGTTTTATCTTTTATTATTTGGTATATATTCAGATTAACAAGGATTATTAGCATATCATTTCAGGTGAAGATTAAAAAGGTAGCACTTGCATCTGCTGGAATAGCCATTGGTTTATTTACAATACTTTTTTTATATTATCAAAGCTTTCATAGTACTTATGATTTTTTAAAATTTTTTGTTAATGTTTATATTCAATGACATACTTTTAGTAAATATTAAAAAATTGCAATTTTGTAATACAAAAATTAGTCATTTAATCTCTCAATTTATAAAATTAACAAGTCACTGTCGTTCTTAACTTGTTTCAGAATCTGTATTTTATTAAATATTTAGATGCTGAAATAAATTCAGCATGACAGTTAAATAATGACTATGCAAAAATATAATAAAAATATCAATCGTAAATTTACCCAGTTTTATTCAATGATTTAAATTTTCAATTTGCAACTTTTTTAAAAAGTTGCATAATAAGACTTAAAATTATTTTTAATACCTTATTTCACAAGGTATTATACTGTTAATTACTTAAAAAATTTAAAAAAATAATTTAAAATTTTTCTTCGAAAGGAGTTATGTA
Source organism: Candidatus Helarchaeota archaeon (assembly GCA_013375355.1). The sequence continues at coordinate 11,557 of JABXJV010000083.1, read as the reverse complement.
TTTATCAAAAGTAAAATTGTTTGGATTTAAGTCTTTTGCCAGGAAGGCAGAGATAGTTTTCGATGATGGGATTACATGTGTGGTTGGTCCCAACGGATGTGGTAAAACAAACATAGTTGATGCTATAAGGTGGGTATTAGGGGAACAAAAAATCTCCAACCTGAGGGGCGAGAGGATGGAGAATGTGATATTTAATGGGTCTGCTGATAAAAAACCTCTTGGGATGGCTGAGGTAGGTATTGTTATAAAAGATAATAAAGAAATACTCCAACTCGATTATTCGGAAGTTGAGATAAAAAGAAGGATGTATCGTTACGGGGAAAGTGAATATTTTTTAAATAATGTCCAGTGCAGACTTAAGGATATAACAAATCTTTTTATGGACACTGGAATGGGAGCAGATGCGTATTCTGTGATTGAATTAAAGATGGTTGAACAGATACTCAGCGATAAATTAGAAGACAGAAGAAGGTTATTTGAAGAGGCTTCTGGAATAACAAAGTATAAAAAGAGAAGAAGCGAAACCTTTAAAAAATTGGAGGATACAAGACAGGACCTTCTCAGGGTAAATGATATTATTATTGAAGTAGAAAGAAAGGTCAACTCATTGAAAAGGCAGGCTGCAAAGGTAAGGAGGTACCAAAAAATAAAAACGGAACTGAGAATAAAAGAGAATGAAATTTACAGAAGTTGGCTTTATAATGTTAAATCAAAGAAACAGCCCCTTATAGAAAGTATCAATAAACTAAAAATTCTTCAAGATAGTAGCGAGGGGGAACTCGTAAAAGATGAAGCCGGTCTTGAAAAGTTAAGGGCTGATATGGTTATTCTTGATAATAATTTAAGCGAGGTGCAGAACGAATATAATAATGCTATTGATGTTTTGAATAACGAACAGATGGAATTGGCTATTGCAAAAGAAAAGGTGAATGCACTTTATGAAAACATCCGAAAGACTGAATCTGAGGAAACAGAGATTAATACCAAAATCACTGAAAACGAAATAAAAATGGAGGAGAACAAAGAAAGATTGAATATTCTTGCGGAAAAGATTAATGACCTCAAAACAAAACAAAAAATCTCTGAGGAGGAACTTAATAGATTCTATAAGGAGTATTATGAAAAAAAGAATAGATTATCTGTAGCCCAGACAAAAATAGTCGCACTTATAGAGAAGTATGCTGAAAAAAGCAGAAAACAGGATAAAATACTTTCAGATTTACGCCAGAGAGAAGACAAAATATCATCAATAGTAAAGGAAAGCAAATGGATAAAGGAAAGGCTTCTGAATAAAGAGAAGATTTTGCAGAGTCTGATAACCGAAAGAAAAAAGATTGAAGATTTTCTTAGCGTAAAAAAATCAGAGTCCCAAAAGATGCAGAACGATGTGGAAGCGAAAAAGATTATGGTCAATGATTTAAAAGAAAAAATTATTAATTTAAAAAATCTCATTGAAATTGATAATAAGAAGGTAGAGTTTTTACACCAGATAATTTCAGAAAAAGGGAAATCATCGGAAGGCAGTGAATTCCTTTTGAAAATGAAAGATTCAGTGGATGGTCTTATTGGAAGAGTTAGCGAATTAATTAATACTGAAAAAAAATATCAAAAAGCTATAATGGCAGCATTAAATCAGACTTCCAACTTTCTTGTTTTTGATACATCAGAAAATGCGTTTAAAGCAATTAAATTAATTACAGAAAAAACCAGCGGTGAAGTCGATATAATACCTTTAGATAAGATTAGTAATATTAACATAAATGTTCAGGAGAGGGAAAAATTTTCAGGAGACCGAATTGTTGGATGGGCAAATGATTTTGTGAAGTGCAACAAAAATGTAAAAATGTTGGCTGATTTTCTTTTGTATGATGTATTAATAACCAAAGATAGTATAATAGAAAAAGGGTTCGATGAAAACGCTCGAAACAACGGAGTAAGTGTTGTCGACCTTTCGGGGATGATGATAGACAGACAAGGATTTGTGCACTCCATTGGGGATATTAAACATAGCGAGGTAAATGTAAAACTTTCTGAAATTGAAAAAACCAAAACAAAAATAGAACAAGCAAAAAAAGGTATAGAAGAATCGGAAAAGATTAAGGCTGACTATTTGAGTCAGATAGAAGATATCACTGAGAAAATGAATCTGACGGGTTTTGAGATAAGAGATTCCGAAAAGAGATTGAGAGAGATAGAAAACGAAACATCTGTTTGTGATTACGATGTGAAAAAGAACAGAGAACAACTGGGTAAAATGGAAAAAGAACGCAAACAACTTGAAATTTTTGAGGTTGATAAAGAGGTGTTCGAAAGGCAAAAAGCAGAGTTGAAAATGCTGAAAAATGAACAGGTAAGACTTCAGGTTGAAATCGAAAAGTTAAAACTTCAAGAGGAACAACTCGAACAAAAAAGAAAAATCCTCGAAAATTCTGTCTATGATAAAAACTTGGGATTGATAAAGTTTCAGGAAGAATTAAAAAGAATTGAAATGGATTTTAAGGGAAGTGTTGAACTTGATAAGGAATACAAAAGAAAAATCACTTTAGGAAAAGAATCGATACTAAAGACAAATGAAGAGATAAGGGATTGGGGAAAAAGAATAGAAAATAGTCAAAACAAAATAAATGAATCAGTAATAACAAAAAATAATTTCGAGGAAAGAATTGACAATATAAGAGCTCAGCAGGTTAACCTTAAAAACGATATATTTGAAGAGGAAAAAAGGTTAAAAGAGAAGAGAAATCAGAGGGATAATAGAGCAAATGATATTTTCGAATCAGAGATAAAATTATCGGGACTTCAGCAAGAAGAGAAGATGTTAATGGAAAAAATCGGGGATGTAGGTGTAGAGGTTTCAGAGGATGATAAATTGGATGAAACAGAGATTGAAATTAAAAGAAGGGGGATTGAGGCATTGGAAAAGAAATTAGACTCTCTTGGACAGATAAACTTTGCTGCCGTGGACGAATATCAAGAAGAAAAGGAGAGGTATGATAACTTTATACAGCAGAGAAATGATATTGTAGAAGCAGAAAAAACTTTGCTCGAAACCATTCAAAAAATAAACAAAATAGCCTGTGAAAAATTTGTGGAGACTTTTGAGAAGATAAGAATAAATTTTAAGAGTATATATTCAAAGTTTTTTGAAAATGGTGATGCGGATTTACTACTGTCCGATGAGTCTAATCCTCTTGAATCAAAAATTATGATAGTCTCAAAGCCGTTCGGCAAAAAACTTCAGTCCATATCACTTCTTTCTGCTGGAGAAAAAGCACTAACTGCAATTGCTCTGCTTATGGGTATATATCGAGTGAAACCAAGCCCATTTTGTATATTGGATGAAGTGGATGCTCCATTGGATGATTCTAATATAGAAAGATTTGTTAATGTCTTGAAACTCTTTTCGAAAAATACACAATTTATTGTTGTTACCCACAATAAAAAAACTATGGAGTCTGCGAAGTATATTTATGGTGTTACTATGGAAGAAAATGGCGTTTCAAAAATTGTTTCAACGAAATTTGTCTAACACAATTAAGGATAAATAAAAATTGTCCTCCATGTATCATTTTAAATTTCCATAAAATTCCAAATTATAATAATCAATAAAGAAACAGAAATATGAAAAAGAAAAAACAGGAGGTGAAACTTTAAATGGATTTAGAATTTACAGATGAAAATTTCCAGAAAGAGGTATTGGAATCGGAGAAACCGGTTCTTATAGATTTTTGGGCAGAATGGTGTGCCCCTTGTTCAATGCTTGCTCCAATAATTGAAGAAATATCAAATGAATATAGAGATAAAATCAAAGTGGGTAGGATAGATGTCGATAAAAATCCTAATACTGCTGTTAAATATGGAATCAGAAGTATTCCCTCTCTCCTTTTCTTTAAAGACGGAAAAGTTGAAGAACAGTTAATCGGGTATCAGTCGAAAAATAATATTATTAAAAAGTTGAGTATAGAGTAAATAATAGTGATAAGTAATTTTTTTTAATTATAAAATAAATATTTAAATATTTTTAAACAATAGATGTAAATTATCGGTGAAATGATTATGTTTTTATTGTAGATTTGTCTGGAGTAATAAACCCGAATATCCCGCTGAAAGTCTTTTCTTCCCATTTAATGCAATTTTCAATTGAATCCGGAATCATTTTTTTGTATTTTCTACAGTGAGGGTTATAGTTTCCATCTCTATAAAAATGCTTGCACGTTTTACAATTTTTAATGTTAATTCTATACATAATAAACTTATTAAATTATAAACAAAAAATGCTTTCTATATTATATATCGGAATTTAATTGTTATAATATTAATATGGAGAAAAAAATATCATCAAATTCTACGATTGCAAAGGCAAATATAATGCCGGCAAGATAATGTTTTTTCCAATAAAATATTTATGATTCTTTATTTTAGATAAATTAAATAATTAAGATATTTCCAATTTTTTTTGGGTCTATAATAATTTGATTTTTACTTGAAATTTTGAAGATTAGGGGAAATATTTAATTATAAATTTATGTTCAATGGGAAAATTTTTCTTCAAGAATTTTTAATGAGCCTGATACAGTGTAATTAAAAAAGATTTATTTTTTTGGAAACTTTTAAAAAAAAATATTGTAAAAATAATTAAGAAATGTAATACTTTTATTTTTTAAAATATTAGGATGATTAAAGGAAAATGTTAGAAGTATTTGAGAAGGTAAGTAATATTGTATCCGAGTTCGAAATAGGTGTATTGCTTATAGGTATAGACCGAAGAATTTGGTGGGCAAACGACTATATTTTAAAAAGATATGAATCCGAAGGTGATCTAATTGGGAAGGATTGCGAAGTTGTTTTAAAAAATACAGAGGGTTGTGAAAGAGTTTTGGAGTCTGCTTTTAAGTCAAGTGAAATTGAAAGGATTATAACTCCCTGGAAAACAAAAGATGACCGCATTGAATACTGCCGAAGTATATTTATTCCGATAAGAGAGGGAAGTGAAAAGCCAGAACACATTCTTTTATTAATAATAAATCTTTCCAAGCGTGAGAAGTTAGCCTATGAGATTATTGAAATGAACAAGTTTCTTTCGAATGTTGTTCATAATTCCGCGGATGCGATAATAAGTCTTGACAGTAGCGGAAGGATAAAAAGCTGGAACAAGGGAGCAGAGACCATTTTTGAATATAAATCTGAAGAGGTGCTCGGTAAAAGGCTCGATTTTTTACTTCCAAAAAGACTTATTGAAGAGAGGGAACTGGATTGGATTGAAGAGGTTGTTTTAGAGAATAATGCTATTGTGAATCACGAAACCGAAAGAATTACTAAGTCAGGAAAAAGAATCATAGCTGAGGTTACAAGAACACTTTTAAGAAATAAAAATAATGATATAATAGGCTTTTCTGAGATAATAAAAAATATCACCGATAGGAAAAAAATAGAGGAAGAATTAAAGAACACCATAGAGGAATTATCGAAACTTAATGAAATAGCAGAATTTATTCATGGAACGCACGATGAGAATGAGATTTTAAATTTAATGCTCACCGGAGCTACTGCTGGTGAGGGTTTCAGATTTAATAGAGCCTTTCTTTTTATTTACAATGAGAATGAAATGCTTCTTGAGGGAAAGAATGCAGTCGGTCCATCCAATCCTGAAGAAGCGGTGAGAATCTGGTCTTCCCTGGGAAGACCAAGGTCACTTAAAGATATATTAAATCTATATAAAGATAATGTAGATAAAACTGATGTTGCTATTACGAATATCGTAAAAAATATAAAAATACCTGTCTCAAATAAAAGTAATACCCTTGTTAAATCTTTTAACACTGGTCAGCATATAAGAGTAGAGAAGGAAAAGACCTCAGACCCTGAAACCTTGAATCTGTTAAATGAATTCAATACCGACCATTTTATCGTAATTCCGCTAATCGGAAGAGAAAGATCAATTGGTGTTCTTGTTGTGGATAATGCAATATCTGGTAAGAGAATACTTGAAGAGGAGATAGGACTATTGCGTTTGTTTGCTCACCAGTCAAGTCTTGCAATTGAAAATGCCAAACTTTACACCAGTCTTGAAGAGAAATTGAAATTGCTCGGAGAGACGTATAATGACCTCGAGAAAAGCCAGGAAAAACTTATGCAGGCACAGAGGCTGGCTACAGTTGGGGAGGTAACTGCAAGAATAGCACACGAAATCAGAAATCCTTTAGTATCAATAGGCGGATTTGCAAGGCTTATAAAAAGGGAACTTGAAAGTGGTAATATTAACTTGGAACGTTTAAATATTATTATTCAGGAAGTTGCAAGACTGGAGAAAATCCTTGCCGATATCGTTGGTTTTACCAAGCCAATATATGTCTCTGATAAAAAATTGAAAAATATAAATGATACCATTGAGAGAGTTGTTAAAATAATGAGTGAGGAGTTCAATTCTCATAAAATAATACTTGAAAAATCTCTTGACAGAAACTTACCAGAATTGTATTATGATGATTGGGAAATCTCTCAGGTTTTTCTCAATTTGTTCAGAAATGCTGTTCAGGCAATGCCTTCAAGCGGAAAACTATTTTTAAGAAGTTATTTATTTGATGACCAAGTGAGGATTGAGATAGAGGATACTGGGAGTGGTGTTCCTGAATATATGGTAAGAGACATTTTTAACCCTTTCTTTACAACAAAATCTGCAGGGATGGGATTAGGGCTTACAATCTGTAAGCAAATTTTGTCAAACCATAACTGTGATATTGATATAAAAAGTGAATTAAATAAAGGGACTACTTTTATAGTAAGTTTCCCCATTACTAAACATTCTGTTAATAATTATAAAATGAAATGATAGAATTTTTAATAAAAACAAGACAGACAAGAATGTCTCCCAGCATTCAAAAAAATAAAAAAATGGAGGAATTGAATTGGCAAAATTATTGATAGTAGAAGATGAGAAAAATCTTCGAATCCTTTATAAAAATGAATTTATAGAGGAAGGATATGAAGTGCTTCTTGCAGCAGAAGGTAAAGAAGCCATAAAGATTGCTGAAAAAGAATCTCCAGACCTGATTATTATGGATATTAGAATGCCCCAGATGGATGGAATTGATGTGATGAAAAAAATTCTTGAAAAGAATAAAGATATACCTATAGTAATAAATTCAGCGTATTCAAGTTATATGGACAATTTTATGAGTTGGGCTGCTAAAGCATATGTTATAAAATCTTCGGACCTGTCTGAATTGAAATCAAAGGTGAGAGAATATATTGGTGAGTAGATTATTCTTTTCCCGTTAAATCTATCTTTGGCATCCATAGTTAGGTTTATATAATTTAAAATGCTGATATTCTAAAATAGTGATTATCCAAATAACTTAAATATTATCTAATGATGAAATATGTGATTGTTGTTTTGATTTTTTTATAATTCGATTTTGAAAGGTTGGTAAAAAAAATAAAAAATTTATCGGAACTATAAAAAAAATATTGACATAGTTATAAAATTTTATTAAATTTGTAAAACTAAAATATATTATGATATAAAGGATTTCTTTCGTATTTTTTAAGTTTTAATTCTTGGAAAATTGTTTGTATATATAAGTTTGATTCAAGTTTAATTGAGTATTATTGAAGGAATTTTGTATATCCCTAAGAATTTTTGTTAAATTAATTATGAAGGAAATAGGATATCTAACTTTGTTATTACTTGTTATTCTTATATTTATTGGATTATTTAAAGAATCTGAAATACTTTCTCAGGAATTAAAAAGGGATGATTTAATTAATTCTGGAGACATATCATTATACAGTGTTGAAAGGATACCCTACAATGTAATGTTTATAAATCGGAATGATTCCCCTTATGCGATTCTTGTGGAGAAATCATCTCAGAAGTTATACCTATACTCAATTGAAGATAGGCCAAGGCTTCTTAACATCTATTCATGTTCTACTGGCCAAGTTACCGGAAACAAAGAGGAGGTTGGCGATCGCAAAACTCCTGAAGGTATATATTATTTTGAAGAAATAAAAGAGGGGGAAGAACTTCCAGAGAAATACGGTGTTCGTGCTTTTGTAATGGATTATCCTAATAAGTTTGACCGATTGGAGGAGAAAAATGGATATGGAATCTGGCTTCATGCTACAGATGAACCAGTTCGTGCTAAGTTGCCATATAGTACTCAAGGCTGTATAATTGTTGATAATGAAGATATAATGAATTTATCTAATTATATATTCCTTAATAAAACACCTATAATTGTCGAAAAGGAAATTATGTATTTAAACCCTCAACAGACTTCTACTTATAAGAACGAGGTAGAATTGTTTATTAATAAATGGATTGAGAGTTGGCAGAGTAGAAATGTAGATGAATACATGAAAAATTATTCCAAATATTTTTATTCTCAAAAGAAAAATTGTAAAAGGTGGAGAAATTATAAGAGAAGATTGTTTAATAGATATTCCTGGATTAATGTGAAGATTGATGATTTAAGTATTTTGAAAAAGGGGAATGACTATATTGTAAACTTTGGACAAAAATTTAATTCTGATCAATATTCGGACCAAGGATTTAAAAGACTTTATATACGCGAAAATGGTGAGAAATTTAAAATTATCGGAGAAGAATGGAAACAAGATGAACCAATTTTTGCAGGAATAGATAAAAAAAAGGTAATATTAAATGGAAGATGATATATTAACCGTAGTGTTTGTGAGGCAGAGTGGGAAGATAAGGTCTATAAAGGTAGAGGTTAAAAAACTTTTTTATCTTGCAGCGGGGTTAATTTCACTTATACTGGCTTTTATCGGATTATTATATGGGTATGTATTTATTTATCGTGAGAACAGTGACCTACTTGCAATGGTTGAAAAGATTGAAAGAGATGAAAGGATAATCTCTTCTGAAGAAAGTTATAAGAGTGATATTTTGGAAGAAAGGGCTGCGGGCGAAATTATAAAACTGAAAGAAATAGAGGAAGAAGCCAGAGAGGAAATAGCTAAAGAACCCCAGAAAGATGTTGTTGAAAATCTCGAGGGTAAAACTATTGATGTTTTTTCCACTGATTCCGATTCTTGCAAGGTTACAGTAGAGGATTTTCAAGTTGAAAAAAGTGATAAAATACCAGGGATAAAGGTTATATTTAAAATCATTAATGTAAATCAGATTTCTAAAATTACTGGTTATTGGATATTAGTGGTCGAAGATAAAAAGAAAAGAACCGTCGTATATAGAAGTTTTCCAAATACTACTCTCAATAATAAAGGAGAGATAGTAGATTATAAAAGTGCAACCCTTACATCTACTACTTGGTTTTCAATAGAAAGATTTAAAATTGTTAAAGCAGAGTTTGAATTCGATGGTGAATTTGATGATTATGATTCAATTTACATATATATATATTCAATTAAAGGTGAACTATTATTAAAAAGTAAGTATAATAGATGGAGCCTAACAGCTTAGTTTATGATGAAATTTTATCTCTCTTCGAAAAAATCCCGCATATTTTCCTCTATTTTGCTTTTTTTAAACTTATTCAGTTTAATAAAAAATATCGGTAAAAACTCTTTAAAGGTCATATTTTTACTATTTTTGATAATCCTCTCCAGCAGTGATACAGTGTTGTTTGGCAGTGGTGTAAGGTTCAAAAGAGATGTTCTGTTTGAAAATACAGAATATGAGTTTAATATCTATTATGTTTATGGGACCCAAGAAGGTAATACTATGCTGATTATTGGTGGAATGCATAATGAGCCTGGAGGATATTTGACTGCCGATGAATATGTTAATATTGCTTTAGAAAAGGGGAATCTGATTGTTGTTCCGAGGGCAAATTTTAATACAATTATTCACGACCAGAGAGGTATTAAAGGTGATATGAATCGGAAATTTGCACAGAATAAAAAACCAAGAGATTATGATGAAATCATCGTTGAAAAGATTAAACAATTGATGTCTGAAAGTGATATAGTTCTAAATCTCCATGAAGGTAGTGGATTTTACATAGAGACTTACATAGATAAGTTAAGAAATCCAATGCGTTTTGGTCAATCAATCATAGCTGACAGCGACATATATTATTCAAGCAAAAAAAACAATTATATACATCTTGAAAAACTTGCAAAAAAAGTACTAAACTCTGTTAACAAGAAAGTGATAAACGAAAAATACTATTTTCGTTTTAACAATCACCGAACTTCAGAAAAGGACTCTCCTCATAAAGAACAGAGACTTTCCGCTACGTATTATGCACTCACTAATCTTGAAATCCCTGCTTTCGGGATAGAAGTTTCGAAAGAACTTCCTAATATGGAGATGAAAATTAAACATATAAGTTGGGTCATAAATGAATTTATGAAGGAATTTAATATTATACCCGAATATCCGAGAGTTTATATCGACAAACCAGTTCTAAAATTTATAAATATTTCGATAAATAATCAGGTCCCTATAAGTTTAAAAAATAATGAAACTTTTTATGTTGAGCCTGGTGATGAGGTTGAAATTACCCACGTCGAAACAAATTACAAGAGAGGAATTACGGTAGATATAAAAGATTATGGAGGGATTCAGGATTTAAAGAAAAAATTTAAAGTTTATAAAAATGCAAGAATAAATGTCAGCAAGGATAAATATAATTGCGGCTCCGTATATATGGTCTTGAGAAGAGAAACAAAAGAAAAAACCAGGGAAATAAGTTTGGGTGAAGATTATTTCTTGGTCAGTGTGAACAATAGAAGATTAGTAGTTTTTCCAGAAGAGGAGATAAGCGTTGTAAAAGGTGATGAAATAAAGGTAACAGATATATCTCCATCATTAAAAAGGTATGGGGATATAAGTGTTAATTTTTATGGGTTTGAGCCACCCGATAAATCCGCTGAAGATAGGGGATATGTTATTAATACACAGAGAGATTTGCTCCCCTTTTATTCACTCGATAAGAAAGGTGGAAAGTATGAAATAAGAATCGAACGTAGAGAAAAAGGTTTTCTTGAAATATTTGATAAAGTTTATGTTAACATAATTGAACCGAAACTCGAATTTGTTGTCTTAATATTAAATGAAGATAAGAAACTATGGTTTTACGACGGCGAAGTTTTAAATGTCTCTTATAATGATTGTATTAAAATAGTTGGTGTAAAGACCAATATCCCAGGTATAGATGAATTTGGTGTCAATGTTAATTTTTATGGTTTTGTGGGTAGGAGGGGTGCAAATGATATGAATATGGATATTAGGCTCGGCAATAATCTTTTGAAAAACTACTCTGTTTCAGGGAAAGGTGAAAGATACGAGATTCGGGTTTCGAGGATCGACAATATATTTGGAAAGATATATGTCGATATTTCTCCAAAGAATATAACTAAGGTGGATGTGATTGAATATTAAATTCTTATTACAGAAGGTATAAAAATGTGTTACATCGGGATTGACTTGGGGGGCACAAAGATACTTGCTGGTGTGGTTAGTCCAGAGGGTAAGGTTATAAAGAAAATAATGGCTATGACACAAAGGCAAAGAAGCTGGGAGAAAATAGGTGATGAGATTGTCAAATGTGTAAAAAACATCGTTAAG
>JABXJV010000082.1 GCA_013375355.1 Candidatus Helarchaeota archaeon | reverse complement strand
TTTGAATATTTACCATTGATATCCATATAATCAGCAACACCTGGGTTTTTCATTGCCTCATCTAACATTCTTTCTTCTTCATTTTCTATTTTAGATTTAATTATTTTATTTTTCATTTTTGACCTTTCTATAATTTTCATAGTTCATACATAATATATTATAATATCGACAAAAATAAAAGATTTTTTTAAAATTTCATAAAATAAGATTTAATCACAGGATTAACTTTCTTCATAAAAATAACCACAAAATTATACATAACATAACATTCAAGGGCAAATGCTGGAAACCCTAAATATCCGACAACCGGCATTTCAAAAATCTTAACATCCCCCCAATAAGGCACAGTGTAAATCCACTTTGTACATGCCCAGAAATTCCAGAACTCCCATAGTATCCCACATATAATCCCTGCGGTAAAGTGCGTAAGAAATTTCTGACTCCTTCCATCCTTTAAATCAATTAAAAAAGAACCCCCATTCAATAAATAATTGAGAGGTTCAAGAAAAAATATAAAACCAGTCCAGACTATCGGTGCATAATATTCCGAAGGATTTACAAATGGTAAAACAAGAAATATAAAACCAATAAAAATAATTATAATTAACCAGAATCTTTTGGGCTCAAATTTAGGAAAAGAACAATTTTTAAAAAACCCATATGTTTCAAGCAAATCTCTTGTTTCAAATATGGCAGGATAAATAGTAGAAAAAGACCAGCAGTAACCAATATATCTTACAATAAGATTTTCTGGAAGATTTACATAATGCCAGTTTTTAATAAAAAGATTGTATCCTTCAAATATAAGCCAGAATCCAACAGACAGAAAAAGCAGAATTACAAACTCTTTAAAATGATGTGAGATAAAAGATTCGCCCTTTTTTCTATAAATTACGCTATCGACAAAAAGTATATATCCCGACCAAACCAATGGAGTAAACCAGACTCCAATGATTTGATTATCAAAAAATAAAGCAATCTCAGCAAGTATTATAATAAATAAACCAATAAATCCGTAAATATAAACTATCCTTTTTCTCATTCCTTCTATCTGATGTTTTTTTCAGCATCCGAAATCAAGTCTTTAACAGTCTTATTATAAGGGTCTTTTTCAAGCACACTCTCCCACTCTCTAATCGCTTCACTATATATACCAGCCCTGAGATACACTTTCCCAAGATTAACCTTATATTCTAAGTTATCCGGATTGAGCCTGACCGCAATCTCCCAGGAAATTATTGATTTATCAAGCATTCCCAGTTCAGAATATATAATCCCAAGATAAGGATATGCCCTTGAGTCATCTGGCTTTAGTTTTACCGCCTTCTCTAAATATCTTCTCGCCTGATTATACTCTCCATAACCTAAATTAAATAGTTCAATACCCTTCCGGAGCAATT
>JABXJV010000081.1 GCA_013375355.1 Candidatus Helarchaeota archaeon | reverse complement strand
AGAAAACTATCATTTATGTCTTATAGGTTTTGATGGCTTTTCTGAAACAGTCGGTTGGCAGTTGGAACAGATAAAATATTTGAGCAAAAAAAATAACAGTCAAAACGCTTTTATCCCTTTTGAAGATGGCAATTCTCTGTTGAATCATATTAGAAATTTCTATTCACTCTTTGAGGGTTATTTAATATTAAAAATATGTACAGCTATACCAGAATTTATGAAAGTATGGAATAAAATAAGAAATCTCTCCCTTGAAAATAACCTTCAGGAAATTTTCCTATCGCATTTCGGGAATGGAATAATTTATGTTATGTATCCTTTGGCTGATATAAATAATGATAACAAGGTCATTAGAATTATTAATGGGATAGAGGATATTGTTGTTGATTCGGGGGGGAGTTTTATGATAGAAGATATACCACTGAAATTTAAGGAAAAGGTTTCGGTTTGGGGCAGAACAAATAAAAATTTTAAGATAATGAAAAGAATTAAAGAAAAATTTGATCCAAAGAATATCCTTAATCAAGGTCGCTTCGTAGGAGGTATTTAAATTGGATGTTGCTCATCTCAAAGCTTCATCAATAAACCAAAAGATGCTAAATAAAGGTGAAATAGATTACGACCTGATTCTTGATTGCATACACTGCGGACTGTGTCTGAATAATTGTCCCACATATATTGAACTCGGTTTAGAAATGGACTCGCCTCGCGGAAGGATTTATCTTATGAGGGCATTATCTGAAGGGAGAATAAATGCAACTGAAAGTTTGTTTCGCCATATAGACCTTTGTCTTGAGTGCCGTGCTTGTGAAACTGCTTGTCCATCAGGTGTTAAATATGCTCGCCTTATTGAAAAAACAAGGGACATACTGGAACCCCAGAAAAAATACAGTTTAGTTGAAAAACTCTTGAAAAACGTTGTTTATGAAAAAATTCTGCCATCTCAAAAAAACCTGTTGGGTGTATTCTGGTTTTTATGGCTTTATCAGAAATTCGGAATTCAATGGATAGTCAGGAAATTGAAAATCCTGAAACTCATCTCAAATAGATTGTATGAAGCGGAGACACTTTTATCGGATATCCCAAGACCCTCAAAGAGAAAACTTATCAGGAAAGCGATGAAACCAGAAGGTGAAAGGCGATATAAAGTGGGATTCTTTAAGGGTTGCATCTCAGAGTTTATGTTCATCGATATCAATATTGCAACAGTTAATGTTCTTCTTAAGAATGGCTGTGAAGTAATAACGCCTGAAAATCAAATCTGCTGTGGTGCTCTTCATATCCACGGAGCAGAAAACAAACTCGCAAAAGAACTTGCTAAAAAAAATATAGATGTATTTGAAAAATTAAATCTCGATGCGATTATTGTCAATGCAGCAGGATGCAGTGCTGTTTTAAAAGAATATCCTGAACTCCTTAAAGACGAAATCGATTATTATGATAAAGCAGAAGTATTCAGCAAGAAGGTTAAAGATATCAGTGAATTTCTCTATGAAATTCAGATTTATGATGAATTTGGTGAGATAAATATGAAAGTTGCCTATCACGATGCCTGCCATCTTTCCCATGCTCAGGGAATAACAAAAGAACCAAGAGAATTGCTGAAAATGATTCCTGGCTTGGAACTCGTTGAAATCCCTGAACCTGATATCTGCTGCGGAAGTGCTGGCATTTATAACATAATACATCCAGAGATGGCTAAGCGCCTCCTTAAAAGAAAAATGGACAATATATATTCAACTGGTGCAGAGGCGGTCGTTTGCGGTAATACGGGATGTATAATTCAACTCCTCAAAGGTGCTGAAAATAATTTAAAAGTCTTCCATACCATACAACTCATCAACCTGGCTTATAAGAATAATAAGATGTGATTTATTTTAAAATTGGTTTTAATTAATTATAATAAATTTTAACAGATTTTAACAATTTTCTTGACATACAAAATTTTGATATTATATTTACATGTAAATTTTTATAAATAATAAATTATATTGAGGTTTTTATGGTTACATTCAAAGTTTCAGATTTTAATAAGTTTTGTTCCACCAGAGAAAGAGGGAAAAAATTTTATTTCTATTTAAAAAATTTAATATCATCAGAAGTGAAATACATAATATTAGATTTTGAAGATATTGAACATGTTTCAATTTCATTTCTTGATGAATCTGTAATAAAGCTTATTAATGAAGGTTATAAATTAAAAATAATTACATCAAATCCTAATATTATTAGAAAAATCAAGAAAGATTTTAGCTGGAGAAATATATCAAAAAACTTAATTAATGAGGAAAACAATAAATATTATTTTGTTTAAATTGTTAAAGATAATAAAATTTGTGTTCCTGGAATATAATGACATTTACCAATTCTCTCGTTCTTGTTTTCTAGAAGATAATATCCACTGCCTGATCTGATACATAACTTATCATTATTTTCTAATATAATATCTTTTATATTTGGTAAACCATAACCACCATAATTCAAACTACTGACTCCTTGCTCAATAGCTTTCAATATAGCTTCTGAATCTTCTAAGTAATAATCAATCTTCTCAAGACTTTTCTTTATACCAATTCCGTAATCTCCTATGGCTATTTTTATACAATTCCCTAATTTACTGTAAGATTGAATAACCATTTTTGCTTTATTTGTTTCACTATGACATTGGATATTACTTAATAATTCAGCAATTACTTCTTTAAAGTAATCTTGAATTTGATTATAGAAATCAATTTTAGGAAATGTTATTTGAATAATCCTTTCTAAAACACTATTAACTTCATCATCATTATTAACTTCAAACTCACTTAATTCTAATAAATATTCTCTAAGATTTCTTTTATAAATAGAAATATTAAAAATATCTGGTTCAATTATAAGATTATTATATTTTTTCAAAGAATCACATAGATTCATTCTTAATAAATAATTTATTACTTCATTATTTAGTAAAACCTTTACTTTATAATTTTTAAATAAATTTTTAATAAAAAAATCTAAAAAAATAATTCCAAATGGATCAAAAAAAGTTATATATTTCAAATTTATTATTATTTCTTTGACATTAGGTGGCAAATTTAATTGACTAATAATGGTAGTATCAAATGTAAATTCGCTACATAAAAATTTTAATTCATATGATTCTTCGCTATTTGTTGCAAGTTCCATTCTCTAATTTCCTCTATTGCTTCAAAAAAATAACTTTTTGTTGCATTTGCAATGTTTGGAGAAATTTTGTATCCTTTTTTAAATTCTTTTAGTTGTAAATATATATGAACAAAGTTTCTTAAATTTTTTATTTCTTTAGAAAAATGTTCTACTTGACTCCTTATTATACCAACTTCATTACTTACTTTAACTATATCAAAAAAACTCCATTCATAGATAGGTTCATTTTTATTTGATTTTTTACATTTTTTTATTGCTTCTTTTTCTGCAGATTCTAATGAATATATTAGCAAAGCTTCTAATATTGATCCACATAAAATTATGATAGACTTTGGATGTTTATAAATATCTAAATTATTTAGTTCTATAAAATCCTTTATAATTATCTCTTTTAAATCATAATTATTTAAAATAAAATCAAATTTATTATTAATATTATTATAATTAATTTTCTCAATTTTATCTGTAATGGGGATTTCTAAAACTTTCTTTGTTATTTTTTTTTCTTTTAATGTTTTGAATCTTATCTTAATTTCATTATACATCTTTTTATCAATTTTGGTCATAATACTCATATTTTTGACATGATAATTCCTCTCCTTCAGATAGTCAAGCAGTTCGCCGCTTTCTATATTCAGTTCTTTAGCAACTTGATATACTCTTTTTGGTCTTTCCAGTACTTCTATTTTTTTCTTTTTATTCATAATAAAATTGAAAATTCATATTATTTATTTTTTAATTTAATAAAATAAATACAGAAATGCAAAAAAATATAGTTTTATTTTAATTTTCCCCTTTTATCATAAACAATTATAATTCATGATACTTGTGTTTATCTTAGTTTATTTTTTCTACTCAATTTTAGTTCAGGTTTTAAAATTTAATATATTATCAGTTCATAAATTATTAAAAAAATTGTATATATTTTATATTTTTTTTAACAGATTTGCAACAGAAAAAATTTTTGTTGATTAATTCTTTGTTTATTTATACTTTAATACCACAAATAAATTATTCAGGTTTAATTAATTTAAAGAATAAAAAAATGTCGGTATTAAGAAAAGAGCCGATAACCGGAAGGTGGGTGATATTCATTGAGGAAAGGCGTCGTGCTCGTCGTCATTTTCCTCATCAGTATCAGGAGCCACATAAAGAAAAAGAATGCCCATTTTGTGAAGGGAAGGAGCACCTTACACCTCCAGAAATACTTGCTTTTAGAGATAACAAAACAAAGCCAAACACTCCAGGGTGGAGTTTAAGAGTGGTGCCTGATAAATCTCCAATTCTAAAGGTTGAAGGCGAACTTGATAGTGAGGGAATTGGCATGTATGATACTATGAAAGGTCTTGGAGCACATGAAATTGTTATCGAAAGCAATATTCACAATGCCTCTTTTGATATTATGTCGGTTAAGATGATAAAAGATATATTCTGGGCATATCAACAGAGAATCGCTGACCTTACAAAAGATATAAGGCTGAAATATATACTTATTACCAAAAATTT
>JABXJV010000080.1 GCA_013375355.1 Candidatus Helarchaeota archaeon | reverse complement strand
CGATGGAAACGTGGTAGAGATAAGAAATCCTCCATTATGCCATGCCCACCGAAAAATGATATGGCTAATCTTATCATTTCTGGTGCTTCAAAGGCTACGACAATTTTTTGTAACATGATTAATTCGCGTAATCGATAGCGTCGTCTTCGCTCGACAATGTCCTCAATATTTTGTAGGTTCTTTAATCCAGCAGTAAGTTTTTCATCAAAATGAAGGAACTCTTCATAGATTTTGAAAGCTGCAGCCGCAGTCCTTTTTACTCGATGGTCTAATTCATTAACTTGATTTATCATAAGTGGAAACAAAGAAGTCGGAATTCCAAATGCTTCTCTAAATTGGGCATATAAAACAGCTTCTCTTGCAACACGCAGCCCCCCACCAGCAGACTGGAATGCGACATGAACTCTAGACATTGAAAGCACAATACCGACAATATTTGCAAGTCCCTCTACTAATGGACCAATAGGATAAGCGACAGCTCCGTTATAAGTAATTTCAGCGGTGGGAAGTTCAGCAGTTCCAAGCTTTTGTTTGAGTCTATCGATTGTATATGAATTTCTAATTTCACGCTCTTTATTACCTGGAAGCCAAGCAGGTACTGCAAAAACTGCAACTCTTGTTGATGATGGTGTCCCTTTCGGTTTTGCACTTACAATAGCATAATCAGCTTGAGTTGCAGAACAGAAGTATTTTTTCCCATAAATTCTCCAGCAATTTGAAATACCATCAGGACCCTCAGATTCTTCAAAGACTGCTTCAACGAGATTGGAGGGGACATCGCTTCCCCCTTGAATTTCAGAAATAAATTGTGAACCAAGAGCATACTCATGTTCTCCATTATTTATTATTCCATCCCTCATATGGGCGAGAATTTTTTTTGCCTCATCTTGTAGTTTATCTTCATATTTTTCCATAAGCCTAACCATACCATGAGTGCATGCTATTGGACACATCACTCCAGCCTCGCCATTTTGGGAAAGTAAAAATATTTTGATATACCTACTCCAAGGGGAATTTTTTTTCGGATCAAAAATACCAAGGTTAAAAACTTCACGTTCTAGAATTTCGGTTTCCAGGCAACGCTTTAAGCGATCAACCCGGTGATTATGAGCATCATAATGTTGAACAAGAGTACATTTTAAGCGATTTTCAAGTTTGTTAGCCTCTTCAGCAAAGTCTCTAAATTTAAAAGATACTTTTTGTGATAGTTCACGAAGTTCACGATCTATTTTCTCGAATTCATTTCCGGTATATTTTTTAACTAAAGCTTGAAAAAAATCATCATCTTCATAGTAGTTAAAATGATCTCTAACAAATAAATAATCATCAAATGAATATTTATTATTCCGGTCACCTTCTTTAGCTAATTGGGCACACATTTTTAATTTCTCCTCATTTTAAATTATTAATAAATGAAAAATATATACTAATTATTTTGAAAAATAATTTATTTTTACTTTATGCTAAAAATCTACATAATTATTACGATTCGTTTTTTAACAATTTAACTCCATATGCCTCAAAATTTTTATAAACTCTTTTTCTTGATATAGTTTAAAAAGATTTTAACCAGGAGAAATTAAAAAATGGATTTAAACCCCTTAAAATGGCCTATAAGTTATTTAGCTGGTATTTTGATGATAGTTCTTTTTTCAATTTTTATTCCAATTGCCATAGCATTATGGCCAAGCTTCAACATAAATCTTGGACCCTTACACTATTGGATTATGGGTCCATATAGTATGGTGGATAATTATATGAGCGACTTAGGAAATTATATTTTTAATCCCAAGGGAGCAGATTTCTTTAATTACGGCTTAATAATTATCGGAATCGCGATGATACCGTTCTTCTTTGGAATTTCCCAGTTCTGGGAGGAAAATCCTCACCCTCAGATTTTAAAATTAACAAGGGTACTTGGTTTTGCATCTGCTTTTGCATTAATAATGATAGGAACTTTCAGTGAAAATGCTCCTGAACCATTACACGGACTTTGGTCAGCAATATTTTTCCAACTGATCCTTATTTTAATGGGACTTGCAAGCTATGCATTATGGGATGACGATAATTTTATGAAAATCACTAGCATTTATGGCTTTGGGGCAATTGTGTTCAATATATTCTTTTTGATGACTGGTTCACCATTAATGGAATGGATAACAGTTATAACCGCTTTAGGTTTTGTTGCCCTATTGTTATACTATGTATTTAAAATGGAATCTTAGTTCCTTTTTTCTTTTTATATAAACTTAATTTTTTATACAATTCGTATTCAATAAATTAAAATTTTTAAGAGTAATTCATCATATTATACACTAATTAAAAGAGCTATAAAGTGATTATATGGGATGACCATGTCCTCCTCCTATGCCAAACCCGTCTGAATCCCTTGATATTTTCTACGCGATTCAATGGGTATTAACAGGTCGGAGGAATAATATAGAGCCATTTCAAATTGTGCTCATTGTTGGAATTATTTGTTGTGCTGTTATTGCTGTCATCCTTGCTTGGAAAATAAAAAAGTCAAGTTCCAAGACATAGGAAAAGGGATGAAAAACTAATGGTATAACAAATAGTTCAGGGAAATAATGAATTTAGAGTATCTTATATCTATTTTAAAATAAAAAATAATAAGTGCGTTCTAAGACTGTTTCTCCTCTAATTCTCTTTCCTCTTTCAATACTTTTTCCTTCATATTTGCTATTTTTTCATATTTTTCTTTAAATTTTTCTTCTTTTTCCCTCATCTCTACTGTATATTTAACAAAATCTTGTTTCTTCTGTAAAATACTTTGATATCTTTTTTCTAAATCTTTTTCTTTTGTCTGGATTTCTCTTTGTTTGTTTTTTAATTCTGTAATTTTAGCTTTTATATCCTTCAATTTTTTATCATAATCTTCACTTTCTTCGATGACTTTTTCATATTTTCCTTTAATTTCAGTTAGATTTTCTTCAACTTCTTTAAGTCTATTAACCGCAACTTTAAGATTCCGTAATTCAGACTCTTTTTTTTGTATATCTTTGTAAGTAATATCGATATCTTTTTTTACCTTATTGATTTCCTGATTTTTATCCTTTATCTCTTTTTCTTTTATTTTTAATTTCTCTTCAACATTCCCGAATTCATCTGATTTTTTCTTCAGTTCATTATATTTCACATTTATTTGTTCTAATTCTGTTTTAATGCTTCCTAATTTTCGATTTAACTCTTCTTCCTTAGCTTCTATAACTTTATGCTGTTGCCCAATTTCAGCCTCTAATTTTCGGTTAGATTTTGTTTTAGTTTCTATCTCTTTTTTAAGTTGTTCAATTGTATTTTTTTTCTTCTTAAGTTCCTGTAATTTAGTTTCATAGTTTTTTTCAAATGAGCTAAAGTTCTGTAGTTTTTGGTTTTGTTTATGCAATTCAGATTTTGCTTCTACAAATTCTTTTTCAATTCGTTGTGCCTCATTGGTAAGTTCTTTTTGTATCTTATTGAAATCTTCTTCTTTTGCTTGAACCTCGCTTTCCTTATTTACAATTTTTTCCTTTAAATTCATCAATTCTTGTAGTTTTCCGCTCATCTGTTGTTTTTTAATTTCATTTTCTTGCATTAAATTCTTCATATTTTCATACTTTTGTCTAAGCTCCAATTCTCTTGCAGATAAACTTTCTTTACGGGTTTCTATATCTTGTATGTTTTGATCAAACTCTAAAGCGGCAGTTTTTACTTTTGCCATTAATCTTTCTAGTTTTAATTCCCTCTCTCTAAGCTCTTGTTCTTTCTTTTCAAGCTGTTCTTTCTTTCTTTTCAAGCTATTCATTATTAATTCACTTTTTTAATTTATTTTTGTATAATGATTTAAAGGGACTCTAACATCATTTTCCGAACCTTCGAATTCTACTCTTAAAAGCATATAATTTTTGATAATTGCCTGTTTGTTTATATAGATTAATTAGTATTCTTCTATAATGCGAATTATCCCAATTTAACAACCTACGAGTTTCATAAAGAATTTCAAAATATTCTGTAGCTAATTTAATATCATTAAATTCAATTTTATTTATATTTTTCTTCGTAAATTTTAATATCTTTTTAAAATAGATAAGATTATTTGATTCCTTTCCTTTCTGGAACCAAAATTTCATGATATTTATACAAGTCCTTGTACTGAATAGGCGGTAAAAAAAGATATTTAAAGATTTAATAAACTCAATTTCATCTTTATTGGTAAATTTTTTCTGAACTGCCCTAATATTTTCAGACCACACATCAAATTGAACCATCTCTAGACACTATCACATGGTTGGAGATAAATCAAACTCAGAAAAATATAGAATTTTACAACCTTTATAATTGCAAGGCTGGGGATTTTACTTATCCAAATTACCTTGCGGGATGGTATATATTTGGCAACACTTCTGGACAAGTCTCGATTTCATGTTCTAGAGAAGGAGGGTTTTGGTATGGAACACATGATTTCTATAAAGATCTTTCTGGTGGGGATTCAATTGGTGAAGCTTGGAAGAAAATGTATTCGAGAGGTTACAAAACTAATAAGTATCCCACGGGATTTAGAGAACCGTTCCCTACACCTTGGCAATGGATGGGAAATAATTATTTTTGGGGTAATTATACAGAAGGTACTAACTTGTTTGGAGATCCTACTCTCCAAAATTGTAAAAAACCAACACAAATTATAGTTTCACCGATTCCAAATGCGAATCTAACAGATAATATAACTATTACTGCACAAATTACAGACTCCGATTGGTGGAGTCTTTATAATATATCTTTACAATTTGAATATTATAACAAGGGTAGTTGGATATTTCTGGGATCGAATTTTACTAACATTAAAGGGATTTCAAACTACACATTTAATACAACAAAATTACCCAAAGGTAGAGTAGCAATAAGGGTATCATTCGATGGAAGTCCTAACTTCTTTGCAAATAATTCTATACAATATTTCGAACATGGAAAAATTGATAATGAAATTTCTTTACTATCTACTTTACTATTAATAACTTCTACAAACCCAACGATCAGGGATATGCATGTAATCATAATTAGTATAGGGACTACTACTATCTTATTCTTAATAATCTATTACATCACTATTATTAAAAAGAAAAATCAAAAATAACACATTAGTTACAGTTTTTATTTAAATGAATTTTGGAATAGTTTAGATATAAAAACTAATTATTTTATGTTAAAAATTTTATATGAAAAACAGTAATGATATAATGTAAAAAAATTGGGGTAAATACCTCTATATAATTGAAAAAAAAGGGGATTTGAGATTAATTATCGCTTTATCCTTTTCTTTTCTGCAGAAGTTTTTGAAGGTGTCTTTGCGACTGATCTCTTTCTGATTTTTTTATGTAACTCTTTGATTGCTTTATTGTTTTCTTTAATTTTTTTGTTGTAATTTATTAGACGCGAACCTATTATACAAAATGTTATTCCGATAATGGAAATAATTCCTAGACCAAGTGGTGTTAGTAATAAGTCGAGAACACTACTCTCTTGAGGAATGATTAAAATTGATGGTAATTCCAGTTGTGAAGGACTACTTATTGTCTGATATAGACCCGTGTTTTTATTATTCTGGTGAAATTGCGGCCAAGGATAGAGAGAACTATCATAATGACCGATGTAATTAAATGCATATATACAATAATCATTTGATCCAACGATAATCTCGACCAATCCATCATTATCAATGTCCCCGAGCGCGGGAGAAGAATACACAGAACTTCCTGTGGTCACGGG
>JABXJV010000079.1 GCA_013375355.1 Candidatus Helarchaeota archaeon | reverse complement strand
TTGAATCAGCCCCTTTTCTTTAATTATCTCTTCTGCTGATTTTCCTGTAAGTGTCATATATTCAAATATTTCTTTTGCCATTTTTCCACTTATGGTTCCGTCTTCTATCATCTTCACCATAGTTCCTAAATTTTTAGGTGCTACATTAAAATCATTAATTTCAATCTTCTTTTCATTTAAAATTTTTAATACTTCGGTAATTATCCAGTTGCTCGCCTTTGAAAAATCTTTGCAGTGTTTTGCTGTCTCTTCGAAATAATTTGCGAGTTCTTTTGTTGTGGTGAGGATTTCGGCATTATAGTCTGATAAACTGTATTGATTTATAAATCTCGATTTTTTATCTTTAGGTAGTTCAGGTATTTGAGACTTTATATTATCAATCCATTTATCATCAACCCATAGTGGAACAAGGTCAGGGTCAGGAAAATAACGATAGTCGTGTGCTTCTTCTTTGGAGCGCATAGGAACGGCGATGTTTTTATTCGCATCCCAGAGAAGTGTTTCTTGAACAATTTTTTCCCCACTTTGTACCAATCTTTTTTGCCGTTCAAATTCATATTCTAATGCCTTTTCAACACCACGAAATGAATTAAGATTTTTTATTTCAGTCTTGACTCCAAGTTTTCCACTCCCTTTCTCCATTATAGAAATATTGGCATCGCATCTCAGACTCCCCTCTTCCATATTCCCATCGCAGATTTCAAGATAAACAAGAAGTTGTTTGAGTTTCATCAAATAAAGATATGCTTCATTTGGTGAGTTGATGACCGGTTCGGTAACAATCTCTAATAATGGAACACCACATCGGTTGAAATCTATTTTGGATTTTCCGTGGGGGTCTTTGTCTTCTGGATGAAGTAATTTCCCTGCATCTTCTTCGAGATGTATTCTGGTGAGATTTATTTTTTTCCATCCACCATTGGTCTGAATTTCTATATAACCTCCACTGCAGAGCGGTTCTTCATATTGTGATATTTGATATGCCTTAGGAAGGTCGGGATAAAAGTAGTTTTTTCGGGCGAAGATAGATTTTCTTGCTATTTTACTGCCAGTGGCGATAGCCATCCTCATGGCAAACTCAACCGTTCTTGTGTTCAGAACCGGAAGAACGCCCGGCATTCCTGTGCATACAGGACAGGTCTGAGAATTGGGTTCACTGCCAAACTTGGTTGAACAACTGCAGAATATCTTTGAATCTGTTTTTAATTGTGCATGGACTTCAAGACCTATTACCGGTTCAAACTCCATTTATTTTACCTATATTTTCTAAATATGATTAATTTTACTAATTTGATAAATTTTTTTCATTTTAATACTTTTTATGAGAATTTTTTATCACAAAATGATAAAAAATTCTCAAAAATTATCATTTTTCTCATTTTATTTATTTTATTAATAAAATTGAATTATTAATTACTTTATGTATTGCAAGGGTTTACGAATTTATTAAAAAAATATTTTTTTTATTATTCTCAAAAAAACAACAATTTTTTTTCTGAAAAATGTATAAATCGTTAAAAAATAAAAATATAAAGATT